>NZ_JAIQWX010000260.1 GCF_020164475.1 Pseudomonas sp. REP124
GGTGTGGGTTAGAAAGAGTCACCCGGCACGCGAAC
Organism: Pseudomonas sp. REP124; assembly: GCF_020164475.1. GTDB lineage: Bacteria > Pseudomonadota > Gammaproteobacteria > Pseudomonadales > Pseudomonadaceae > Aquipseudomonas. The sequence goes on from NZ_JAIQWX010000260.1 coordinate 36, forward strand.
GTAGCCTTCCATCAACACCCGCGCGCTGCGACTCATGATCGCCTTGTTCACGGTCCACTCACCATTGACCTGACTGGCCTCGGCGCCCACGCGCAAGGTCCCGGACGGATGGCCGAAACGCACCGCGTTACGCTCGACGCCACCGGCCGCGAGGTTCACCAGGGTGCCGGTAATCGCCGCTGCGGTGCCGATCGCCACTGCCGCAGTGCCCATCATCGCGTGGTGCAGTTTGCCCATGGACAGAGCACGCACCAGCAGGTCGACATCACCGGCCGCAATCGCCTTGCCGCTGGAGGAAACATAGTCGGCAGGCTTGGCGACGAACGCCACTTTCGGCGTGTGCTGACGCTTGGCCGCGTCGTCGACGTTCGCGATCAGGCCCATGCGCAGGGCGCCGTAGGCACGGATGGTCTCGAACATCAGCAGCGCTTTCGGATCGCCGTTGATCGCGGCCTGCAACTCGGTGCCCTTGTAACCGATGTCTTCGGCATTGACGAAGATGGTCGGGATACCGGCGTTGATCATGGTCGCCTTGAAAGTGCCGACGCCCGGGACTTCCAGGTCATCGACCAGGTTGCCGGTAGGGAACATCGAACCGCCACCGCCCTCTTCTTCCGCTGCCGGATCAAGGAATTCGACCTGCACTTCAGCCGCCGGGAAGGTCACGCCGTCGAGTTCGAAATCGCCGGTTTCCTGCACTTCACCGTTGGTGATCGGTACGTGGGCGATGATGGTCTTGCCGATGTTGGCCTGCCATACGCGCACCACGGCCACGCCGTTGTGCGGGATGCGGCTGGCGTCCACCAGGCCGTTGCTGATGGCGAACGATCCGACCGCCGCGGTCAGGTTGCCGCAGTTGCCGCTCCAGTCCACGAAAGGCTTGTCGATGGAGACCTGACCGAACAGGTAATCGACATCGTGATCGGCCTTGATGCTTTTCGACAGGATTACGGTTTTGCTGGTGCTGGACGTCGCGCCGCCCATGCCGTCGATCTGCTTGTCGTACGGATCGGGGCTGCCGATCACGCGCAGCAGCAGGGCATCGCGGGCCGGACCTGGAACCTGGGCCGCTTCCGGCAGATCCTTCAGGCTGAAGAACACGCCTTTGCTGGTGCCGCCGCGCATGTAGGTGGCGGGAATCTTTATTTGAGCTGCATGAGCCATGGTGCTCGTTACTCCTTAAAACAGACACGGGACTCGAAAGCCCCGTGTCTGTACTGCCTGTGTTTAGACGGCTACCGCCGATTCTTCGAGGAAGTCCTGGGCGAAGCGCTGCAACACGCCGCCGGCCTCGTAGATCGACACTTCTTCGGCGGTGTCGAGACGGCAGGTCACCGGCACCTCGACGCGTTCGCCGTTCTTGCGATGGATCACCAGCGTCAGCTCGGCGCGTGGTTTGCGCTCGCCAATCACGTCATAGACTTCCGTGCCGTCGATGGCCAGGGTGTGGCGGTCGGTGCCCGACTTGAACTCCAGCGGCAACACGCCCATGCCCACCAGGTTGGTGCGGTGGATGCGCTCGAAACCTTCGGCGACGATCGCCTCGACACCCGCCAGACGCACGCCCTTGGCCGCCCAGTCACGGGACGAGCCCTGACCGTAGTCGGCACCGGCGATGATGATCAGCGACTGCTTGCGATCCATGTAGGTCTCGATGGCTTCCCACATGCGCATCACTTTGCCTTCCGGCTCGACGCGGGCCAGGGAACCCTGCTTGACCTTGCCGTTTTCCTGAACCATTTCGTTGAACAGTTTCGGGTTGGCGAAGGTAGCGCGCTGCGCGGTCAAGTGGTCGCCACGGTGCGTCGCGTAAGAGTTGAAGTCCTCTTCCGGCAGGCCCATTTTCGCCAGGTATTCGCCGGCGGCGCTGTCCATCATGATCGCGTTGGACGGCGACAGGTGGTCGGTGGTGATGTTGTCCGGCAGGACCGCCAGCGGGCGCATGCCCTTGAGCGGACGCGCGCCGGCCAGTGCGCCTTCCCAGTACGGCGGACGGCGGATGTAGGTGCTCATCTCGCGCCAGTCGTACAGCGGCGCAACTTTCGGGCCGTTGTCTTCGTGAATGGCGAACATCGGGATGTAGACCTGACGGAACTGCTCAGGCTTCACCGAAGCCTTCACCACGGCGTCGACTTCTTCGTCGCTCGGCCAGATGTCTTTCAGGCGGATTTCCTTGCCATCGACCACACCCAACACGTCTTTTTCGATGTCGAAACGGATGGTCCCGGCGATGGCGTAAGCGACCACCAGCGGCGGCGAGGCGAGGAATGCCTGTTTGGCGTACGGGTGAATCCGGCCGTCGAAGTTGCGGTTACCGGACAGTACGGCGGTGGCGTAAAGGTCGCGGTCGATGATTTCCTGCTGGATGACAGGGTCCAGCGCACCGGACATGCCGTTGCAGGTGGTGCAGGCGAAGGCCACGACGCCGAAACCGAGCTGTTCGAGCTCATCGGTCAGGCCGGCTTCGTCCAGGTAAAGGGCAACGGTTTTCGAGCCCGGTGCCAGGGACGACTTGACCCATGGCTTGCGGGTAAGGCCCAGCTTGTTGGCGTTGCGCGCCAGCAGGCCGGCGGCGATCACGTTGCGCGGGTTGCTGGTGTTGGTGCAGCTGGTGATGGCGGCGATGATTACCGCGCCGTCCGGCATCTGGCCCGGAACATCTTCCCACTGACCGGAAATGCCCTTGGCCGCCAGATCCGACACCGCGACACGGGCGTGCGGGTTGCTCGGGCCGGCCATGTTGCGCACGACCGAGGACAGATCGAAGGTCAGACCGCGCTCATATTGCGCGCCCTTGAGGCTGTCCGCCCACAGGCCGATCTGCTTGGCGTATTGCTCGACCAGTTGCACCTGCTCGTCATCACGGCCGGTGAGCTTGAGGTAGTCGATGGTCTGTTGGTCGATGTAGAACATCGCGGCGGTGGCGCCGTACTCGGGAGCCATGTTGGAGATGGTGGCACGGTCGCCCAGGGTCAGCGCCGAGGCGCCTTCGCCGAAGAACTCCAGCCATGCACCAACGACCTTCTGCTTGCGCAGGAACTCGGTCAGCGCCAGCACCATGTCGGTGGCGGTGATGCCCGGTTGCAGCTTGCCGGTCAGTTCGACGCCGACGCTTTCCGGCAGGCGCATCCAGGAGGCGCGGCCGAGCATCACGCTTTCCGCTTCCAGGCCACCAACGCCGATGGCGATCACGCCCAGCGCATCGACGTGCGGGGTGTGGCTGTCGGTGCCGACGCAGGTGTCTGGGAAGGCCACACCGTCACGGACCTGGATCACCGGAGACATTTTCTCCAGGTTGATCTGGTGCATGATGCCGTTGCCCGGCGGGATCACGTCGACGTTCTTGAACGCCTTCTTGGTCCAGTTGATGAAGTGGAAGCGATCTTCGTTGCGACGGTCTTCGATGGCGCGGTTCTTCTCGAACGCCTCCGGATCGAAACCACCGCGCTCGACGGCCAGGGAGTGGTCGACGATCAGTTGGGTCGGCACCACCGGGTTCACTTGCGCCGGGTCACCGCCCTGCTGGGCGATGGCGTCACGCAGGCCGGCGAGGTCCACCAGGGCGGTCTGGCCGAGAATGTCATGGCACACCACGCGGGCCGGGAACCATGGGAAGTCCAGGTCGCGCTTGCGCTCGATGAATTGCTTCAGGGATTCGGTGAGCGTGGCCGGGTCGCAGCGACGCACAAGGTTTTCCGCCAGCACGCGGGAGGTGTACGGCAGGGTGTCGTAGGCGCCAGGCTGGATGGCCTCGACCGCCGCGCGGACATCGAAGTAATCCAGATGGCTGCCGGGCAGCGTTTTACGGAATTCTGTGTTCATCAGTCGGGACTCGGTCACGGTAAATACAAAAGGCGGGGTCTACACCGATCCTGAAGACTTGCACTGCCCACTGTGGGA
>NZ_JAIQWX010000261.1 GCF_020164475.1 Pseudomonas sp. REP124
CGCTTTCGCGAGCAAGCCCGCTCCCACAATAAAATCCCTGCACGACCAAATGTCTTGCGACAGGCGCATTCGGCCCCGCCAACCTTATGTGATAGGCTTCTCCGGTTTGCACGATGGGCGGTTATGACCCGGTATTTTGCTACCGGCTTCTGAGCCTCCCATTTGTCCGCCTTCAGGAGTTCTCATGCGTCTGACCCAGATTTTCGCTGCAGCCGCCATTGCGCTGGTCAGCACCTTTGCCGTCGCCGATGACGCGGCCGACAAAGCCATCCGTAAAAGCCTGGAAAACCTCCAGCTCGAAGTGCCGGTAGAAACCATCACCGCCAGCCCGTTGCCGGGCCTGTATGAAGTCAAGCTCAAGGGCAGCCGCGTGCTCTACGCCAGCGCCGACGGCCAGTACGTCGTCCAGGGCTACATGTTCCAGCTCAAGGACGGCAAGCCGGTCAACCTCACCGAGAAAACCGAACGCCTGGGCATCTCCAAGCTGATCAACGACATTCCGGTCGCCGAAACCGTGGTCTACCCGGCCGTGGGCGAAACCAAGTCGCACATCACCGTGTTCACCGACACCACCTGCCCGTACTGCCACAAACTGCACGCCGAAATTCCCGAGCTGAACAAGCGCGGCATCGAAGTGCGCTATGTCGCTTTCCCGCGCCAGGGCCTGGGGTCGCCGGGTGACGAGCAGCTGCAAGCCGTGTGGTGCTCCAAGGACAAGAAAGTCGCCATGGACCAGATGGTCGATGGCAAGGAAATCAAGGCCGCCAAGTGCGATAACCCGGTTTCCAAGCAGTTCGCCCTCGGCCAGTCGATCGGCGTGAACGGCACACCGGCCATCGTTTTGGCTGACGGTCAGGTCATTCCGGGCTACCAGCCCGCGCCACAAGTCGCCAAACTGGCGCTGAGCGCGAAGTAAATTCGCATCGTCACGGCCAGCCATTGACGATCGTGGTCCGGCAGCGATATCGCCGGACCATCAATAGAGAACCGCGATCCTGCGGTTGTTTTCACGGCCGGCCTCGAGTCGGCCGTTTTATGGGGAGTTCACAGTGAAACCGGTCAAAGTAGGCATCTGTGGGTTAGGGACCGTCGGTGGCGGAACCTTCAACGTACTTCAGCGCAACGCCGAGGAAATTGCTCGTCGTGCCGGGCGTGGGATCGAAGTGGCGCAAATTGCCATTCGCACGCCAAAGCCTCAGTTCCAAACGACCGGTATTGCGATTACCACCGATGTCTTCGAAGTGGCCACGAACCCTGAGATCGACATCGTCATAGAGCTCATGGGCGGCTATACCGTTGCCCGCGAGCTGGTACTCAAGGCCATCGAGAATGGCAAGCATGTGGTCACCGCGAACAAGGCACTGATTGCTGTTCACGGTAATGAGATTTTCGCCAAGGCCCGCGAGAAGGGCGTGATCGTTGCGTTCGAAGCGGCCGTGGCCGGTGGCATTCCGGTGATCAAGGCGATCCGTGAGGGTCTGTCCGCCAACCGTATCAACTGGGTCGCCGGCATCATCAACGGCACCGGCAACTTCATCCTCACCGAAATGCGCGAGAAGGGTCGCACCTTCGAAGACGTGCTGGTCGAGGCCCAGGAACTGGGTTACGCCGAAGCCGATCCGACCTTCGACGTCGAAGGCATCGACGCGGCGCACAAGCTGACGATCCTGGCGTCCATCGCATTCGGTATCCCGCTGCAATTCGACAAGGCCTACACCGAAGGCATCACCAAGTTGACCACCGCCGACGTGAATTACGCCGAAGCGCTGGGCTACCGCATCAAGCACCTGGGCGTGGCACGCAGCACCGCTTCTGGTATCGAGTTGCGCGTACACCCGACGCTGATCCCGGCCGATCGCCTGATCGCCAACGTCAACGGCGTGATGAACGCGGTGATGGTCAACGGCGACGCCGCCGGTTCGACCCTGTTCTACGGCGCCGGCGCCGGCATGGAACCGACCGCTTCGTCGGTGATTGCGGACCTGGTGGACGTGGTTCGCGCCATGACTTCCGATCCGGAAAACCGCGTACCGCACCTGGCCTTCCAGCCGGACTCGCTGTCGGCCCATCCGATCCTGCCGATCGAATCCTGCGAAAGCGCTTACTACCTGCGCATCCAGGCCAAGGACCATCCGGGCGTGCTGGCGCAGGTGGCGAGCATCCTGTCGGAGCGCGGCATCAATATCGAATCGATCATGCAGAAGGAAGTCGAAGAACACGACGGCCTGGTGCCAATGATCCTGCTGACCCACCGCGTGGTGGAACAGCGCATCAACGATGCGATCGCTGCCCTCGAGTCTCTGGCTGGCGTGGTGGGTCCGGTTGTACGGATCCGCGTTGAACATTTGAATTAATACAGCAGCGGCAAGCTGCAAGCTTCAAGCTGCAAGTAAAGGCAGTAGCGCTTTTACTTGTAGCTTGCAGCTGACAGCTTGAAGCTCAAACCGAAGGTTTGCCCCTATGCGCTACATCAGTACCCGCGGCCAGGCACCGGCCCTGAATTTCGAAGACGTCCTGCTGGCTGGCCTTGCCACCGACGGCGGTCTGTACGTCCCGGAAAACCTGCCACGTTTCACCCAGGAAGAAATCGCTTCCTGGGCCGGCCTGCCGTATCACGAGCTGGCTTTCCGCGTCATGCGTCCGTTCGTGACCGGCAGCATTCCGGATGCCGACTTCAAAAAAATCCTCGAAGAAACCTACGGCGTGTTTGCCCACAACGCCGTCGCGCCGCTGCGTCAGCTGAACGGCAACGAATGGGTGCTGGAGCTGTTCCACGGCCCGACCCTGGCGTTCAAGGACTTTGCCCTGCAACTGCTCGGTCGTTTGCTCGACTACGTGCTGGAAAAGCGCGGCGAGCGCGTGGTGATCGTCGGCGCCACTTCCGGTGACACCGGTTCGGCCGCCATCGAAGGCTGCAAGCATTGCGAAAACGTCGACATCTTCATCCTGCACCCGCACAACCGTGTGTCCGAAGTGCAGCGTCGGCAGATGACCACCATTTTCGGTGAGAACATCCACAACATCGCCATCGAAGGCAACTTCGATGACTGCCAGGAAATGGTCAAAGCGAGCTTCGCCGACCAGGGCTTCCTCAAGGGCACTCGCCTGGTGGCGGTGAACTCGATCAACTGGGCGCGGATCATGGCCCAGATCGTCTACTACTTCCATGCGTCCCTGCAGCTGGGCGGCCCGGCGCGTTCGGTGTCGTTCTCGGTGCCAACCGGCAACTTCGGCGATATCTTCGCCGGTTACCTGGCGCGCAACATGGGCCTGCCGATCAACCAGTTGATCGTCGCCACCAACCGCAACGACATCCTGCACCGCTTCATGAGCGGCAATCAGTACGTCAAGGAAACCCTGCACGCCACCCTGTCGCCGTCCATGGACATCATGGTTTCGTCGAACTTCGAGCGTCTGCTGTTCGACCTTCACGGTCGCAACGGCGCGGCGATCGCCGGGCTGATGGACAGCTTCAAGCAGGGCGGCGGCTTCAGCGTCGAGCAGGAGCGCTGGACCGAAGCACGCAAGCTGTTCGACTCGCTGGCCGTGGATGACGCACAAACCTGCGAAACCATCGCCGAAGTCTACGAGCAGACCGGTGAAGTGCTGGATCCTCACACCGCCATCGGCGTTAAGGCCGCACGCGAATGCCGCCGCAGCCTGGACATCCCGATGGTGATCCTGGGCACCGCCCACCCGGTCAAATTCCCGGATGCCGTGGAAAAGGCCGGCGTCGGCAAGGCACTGGAACTGCCTGTGCATCTGACCGATCTGTTTGAGCGGGACGAGCGTTGCACCGTGCTGCCGAATGACCTGAAGGCCGTTCAAGCCTTCGTCAGCCAGCACGGTAATCGCGGTAAGCCTCTATAAGGCTACCCTTCCCCCTGTGGAAGCTATCCAACTGTGGCGAGGGGGCT
>NZ_JAIQWX010000262.1 GCF_020164475.1 Pseudomonas sp. REP124
ACGGTATCTGTAGGAGCGAGGCTTGCCCGCGAAGGCAATTTCAAATTTTACAAATCTTCGGAAAGCACCTTGGAAAGCATATCCACAAAGAAATCCACGCTCTGGCGCGACGTGACCATCGGCGGCTTGATCTTGAGCACATTCAGGTAATCCCCGGTCGGCTGCATGAAAATCCCCAGATCACGCAGACGATTGCACAGCGCCGTGGTTTCCTCGGTCGCCGGTTCCAGGGTTTCGCGGTTGCGGATCAGCTCCACGCCCAGGTAGAAACCGGAACCATGCACCGCCCCCACCAGCGGATGAATATCGACCAATGCCTCCAGACGCTCCTTGAAGTAGCCGCCCACCACCTGGGCGTTCTCCCAGAGCTTTTCCCCTTCCATGACATCCAGCACCGCCATGCCGATCTCGCAACTGACCGGGCTGCCGCCGGCCGACGAGAAGAAATACCCCTCGGCTTCCAGCGCCTCGGCGATTTCCCGGCGGGTGATCACCGCGCCCAGCGGCTGGCCGTTACCCATGCCCTTGGCCATGGTGATGATGTCCGGCACCACGCCCTGCTCTTCGAAGCCCCAGAAGAAGTGGCCCATGCGTCCGTAACCGACCTGCACTTCGTCGGCGATGCACACGCCGCCCTGGGCGCGCACCTTGGCGTAGACCTCTTTGAGGTAGCCCGCGGGAAGCGAGATGCCGCCGGCATTGCCATACACCGGCTCGCAGATGAAACCGGCCAGCTGGCGTTTCTGCTCGGCGATCTTCGCCAGGTTGTGTTCGACGCTGCGCACGTAGTCCGGCGCGCTGTCCGGGCCGCGGAATTCGCCGCGATAGGTGTTCGGCGCCACCACCGGATGCACCCAGTCCGGGCGGCTGCTCAAGGCCTTGGGGTTGTCGGCGATCGACGTCGACACCGCGTCCGCGCCCACGGTCCAGCCGTGATAGGCCTCCAGCACGCTGACAATGTCGCGCCCGCCGCTGTAGGCCCAGGCCAGACGGATCGCCAGGTCGTTGGCCTCGCTGCCGCTGTTGACCAAGAACACGCGGTCCATGGAGTCCGGCGCCAGTTTCAGCAAGCGCTCGGAAAACTCCGCCACGGCGGCATAGTTGAAGCGCGAGTTGGTGTTGAGCAGCGACCATTGGCGGCTGGCGACGGCGGCCATGCGCGGATGACCGTGACCGAGCACCGCGACGTTGTTGAGCATGTCGAGGTAGGAACGACCCTGCATGTCGATCAGGTGATTGCGCCAGCCGCGTTCGATACGCGGCGGGTCGACGTAATAGTGTTTCTGCGTGCGGGCGAAGCTGGCGTCGCGACGGGCCAGCAAGGTCTGCGCATCGAGCTCTTCTTCCGCGTCACAGGCCAGCCCCAGCAGCGCCGCCGGAGACGGGCACAGCGCCTGCCAGGCCGCTGCGCGGGTCGGCGTGCAGAACAGCGGCGCGTTGAACGATGCGTCACGGCACAGCTGCACCACCAAAGGTCCGCTGACGGCGCCCAACACCTGGCCTTTGACCAGCGCGGCACCGGCATGCACCGAAGACGTCACGCCCCACAAACGCACGCTCAGCTGCGGGCCGTCCAGTTGCAGCACGCCCGCCGAAGGCTGGTGCACCACACCGGCAAACGGCGCTTCGACCGCCGTGCCCAGCGGTACACCCAACTCGACGTGCAACGGGAACGTCTCCGGTTCGATGGCGCTGTCCGGCCGGGTGCGGGACAGCCGGTATTGCCCATAACGACTGGCCGCCAGCCCGTGAAACTTCTCGGCGCCGTCGAGCAAACGCTGATCGATGCCCTCTTCTTCCCAATTGCCGGCCTCGAAGTGATAGCTCAGCACCCCCAGATCGATCAACGGAAACTCGCGCCCCACCAGGCTCGGCAGCAGCGGCGCGAAGCCTTCGGTGACGATGGCCGGCAGGTTCTGCCCGACGGCGGTGAGGATCGCCGCTTCCATCAGCGCCAGCGGCACCGAGGTCGCCACGCGGAAGATTTCCCACTCGTGGGTCAGGTTGTCGCGGCTGTAGGTGTTGCCCGGATCGATGCTGACCTGCTGCTCGCCACTGAGCACCAGCACCGCCGCCCGGGCGACGATCAGCGGCCACAGCGCCAGCAGTTCTTCATGGGTCAGCGGGTTGACCACGTGGTATGCCTGCACCGCCGGCAAAATGCAAAACGGATCGCCATCGCCGTGGTGCAGCAGGGCCGCGCAGGTCACGGACAGATCGGTGATGCGCCAGGTGCGCACCAGATCACCGAAATCGATCACGCCCTGCAATTGCCACTGACGCTCGGCGTCGCGCTGCCAGACCACGTTGTCGTCGGTGATGTCCATGTGAATGGCCTGCACCGGCAACTTGTCCACCAGCGGCTGCAGGTGACGTTCAGCCTGCGCCGCCGCTTCAGCGATCAATTTGCGCTGGGCGTCGTCCTGGATCACCGGCAGCAAATGCGCGATCAGCGCCTGGGCGTGGCGCGCGTCCCATTGCAGCGTGCGAATCAGGCCGGGATGGTCGAAGGCCGCCAGCGCCAGGTCCATCTCGCCGCACAGGCGACCGAAACCTGCGACCACGGTACGGTTGAAATGATCGAGGTGGGTCAGCGACTGGCCTTCAATGTAATCGAGCAAGCGTACATGCACCGCCTGGCCCGCGACCTCCAGCGACAGCAGATCCTCACCGTTTTTCGCCGCAATCACCCGCGGCACGTGCACGTCGGGGTGCTGCCCCAGATGCTTGAGGCCGGCGTGTTGAGCCTGCAACTCCACGGCCGAATAATCGCCGCGGCAGATTTTCAGGACGAAACGGCCCTGGTCACTGTCGACCCGGTAGTTCAGGTCCTGCTGGCTGCCCAGGGCCTGCAACTTGCCGCTCAACCCGTAATGTTCCTGCAACAGCTCAAGTGCCTGCTGCGCAGAAACCTGCGGGCTGGGCAAACTGGCGCGATGAATCAAGGTGGCGAGTGGCATGGAACGGACTCCAGGATGAGGGTGTTAAATTTATTAGGCGCCTATATCGCCACTGCTCGAGCCGATACGCAACCCCCCGTCCCTGACTTGCCCGCCCAGCGGTGACTCGCACCCGACGACGCTTTGCGCAAGAATGTCGCCCAGCAACGCTTACTGCCGGAGAGAACCATGAATGTCATTGCCACCGAGCTGCCCGGAATTCTGATCCTCGAACCCCGGGTGCTGGAGGACGAACGTGGTTTCTTTCTCGAAAGCTTCAATGCCGAAACCTTCGCCCACGCCACCGGTGTGCAGGCGACCTTCGTTCAGGACAACCATTCGCGCTCGAAGAAAGGCGTCCTGCGCGGCCTGCATTACCAGCTGGAAACGCCCCAGGGCAAACTGGTTCGCGTCATCAGCGGCCAAGTGCTGGACGTGACGGTGGACCTGCGCCGCAGCTCGCCGCATTTCGGCCAGTGGCTGGCGGTGCACCTGCGCGCCGAGGACCATCGCCAGCTGTGGATTCCCGAGGGTTTCGCCCACGGCTTCGTCGCCTTGAGCGAGGCAGCCGAGGTGCTCTACAAGACCACCGACTATTACGATCCACATGCCGAGCGCACTATTCGCTGGGACGATCCGGACCTGGCCATCGACTGGCAACTGGACGGCGCGCCGCTGCTCTCGGCCAAGGATCAATGCGCAGCACTGTTCAAGGATGCCGACGTCTTTGCCTAGCCAAAATGTACCCATGACAACGAACCGTCTGCGCAGACCCCGCTGGCGCAGCCTGGCCCTGCTCGCGCTGTGCCTGTCGCCGCTGCTGTGGCCGCTGGAGCATCTGGCCGAGCGTTACTACCGCAGCGAACTGGCCGGGCAGAATCGCCAGACCCTGGACCTCTACGTGGCCAACCTGCTGGGCACCCTGCACCGCTATGAAGTGCTGCCGCAGATTCTCGGCG
>NZ_JAIQWX010000263.1 GCF_020164475.1 Pseudomonas sp. REP124
GTGCTTACTGCCACCGGCACAGGTCGGCGAAGCCGGAGCCCCGTCCATCTGTGCCCATTCCTCTGGCGTGTAGGTATGCAGCGCCAACGCATGGAACTCGCCCATCAGCTCGCCGAGCGTGCCGTAGACTTTCTGGTGACGCTTGACGCGATTGAGCCCCTCGAACTGCTGGCTGACCACAACGGCCTTGTAGTGGGTCTGTGTCCCACGGCTGTGCATGTGGCTTTCATCCAGCACTTGCAGGTGCTCGGGCTGCAGCAGGCCCAGCGTCGATTCGATGCGTTGTTGCATGGTCATTGCTAACTCCGCTTAAGGCTTTTTCTTGGCCGGAGCGGCTTTCGGCTCCAGCTCGGCGGTCATGTCAGCCAGCAGCTTGTTGACCACAGGCACGGCGCTTTCCAGCTTGGCCTGGGTCAGCTGGGCCGATTGCTGGGTCAGCTGAGGCATTTTTTCCAGCACTTTCTTGCCCAATGGCGACTGGTAGAAGGCAACCAGGTCCTTGAGTTCGGATTCGGAGAAGTTGGTGGTGTAGAGCTTGACCATGTCCGGCTTCAGCTTGTTCCAGCCGATGGCCTGGTCAAGCGCGGCGTTGGCCTTGGCCTGGTAGGTTTCCAGGACCGCTTTTTTCGAGTCCGGGGCTTTGGTTTGCTGGAAGCGCTGGGCAAACATCTGCTGAACCTGCATGTACACCGGAGTGCCCAATTTGTCAGCATGCGCCAGGGTCAGGAAAGCCTCGGCACTGGCGTTATGGCTGGCGGTATCGGCGAGAACCTGGCCACTGGCACATACCAATGCAACCGCGGTACAGATGGCACGAAGACGAGTCATCGAGTTTCCTTATCTAGCAGGCGAGGTTAAACCCCAAGGACGACCATTCTGCGCCTAAAAAAGTGTGTCACTCAACCCCAGGCCTTGTCGCACCTGATTTAGAGGGGTTCAATGGAGGCTAGCGAGACTGATGGAACCCCGGCCGTCGAGCACGGCCTAAACTGCGCAATCAGACTACTGGAGAGTGACCGATGAGCCGTATCGAAACCGACAGCCTTGGCCAGGTTGAAGTCCCGGATGAGGCCTACTGGGGCGCTCAGACGCAACGCTCGCTGGTCAACTTTGCCATTGGCAACGAACGCATGCCGCTGGCGGTATTGCACGGCCTGGCCCTGATCAAGAAAGCCGCGGCGCGGGTCAATGACCGCAACGGCGATCTGCCGGCCGACATTGCCCGCCTGATCGAACAGGCCGCCGACGAAGTGCTCGATGGCGAGCACGATGACCAGTTCCCGCTGGTGGTCTGGCAGACCGGCAGCGGCACCCAGAGCAACATGAACGTCAACGAAGTGATCGCCGGTCGCGCCAACGAACTGGCCGGCAACCCGCGCGGCGGCAAATCCCCGGTTCACCCCAACGATCACGTCAATCGCTCCCAGAGCTCCAACGACTGCTTCCCCACCGCCATGCACATCGCTGCCGTGCAGGCGGTGCAGCAACACTTGTTGCCGGCAATTGCCGAGCTGTCGGGCGGTCTGGCCGAGCTGTCGGCGCGCCACATGAAACTGGTGAAAACCGGGCGCACTCATATGATGGACGCCACACCTGTCACCTTCGGCCAGGAAGTTTCGGGTTTCATAGCGCAACTGGACTACGCCGAACGGGCGATCCGCGCGGCACTGCCGGCGGTCTGCGAACTGGCCCAGGGCGGCACCGCCGTCGGCACCGGACTGAATTCGCCCCACGGTTTCGGCGAAGCGATCGCCGCCGAGCTGGCGGCGCTGTCCGGCCTGCCCTTCACCACCGCGCCGAACAAGTTTGCCGCGCTAGCCGGGCATGAGCCGCTGACCAGCCTCTCCGGCGCGCTGAAAACCCTCGCCGTGGCCCTGATGAAAATCGCCAACGACTTGCGCCTGCTGGGCTCTGGTCCGCGCGCCGGCTTTGCCGAAGTGAAACTGCCGGCCAACGAGCCGGGCAGCTCGATCATGCCGGGCAAGGTCAACCCGACCCAGTGCGAGGCGCTGTCGATGCTGGCCTGTCAGGTGCTGGGCAACGACGTGACCATCGGGTTTGCCGCGAGCCAGGGCCACCTGCAACTGAACGTGTTCAAACCGGTGATCATCCACAACCTGCTGCAATCGATCCGCCTGCTAGGCGATGGCTGCAGCAACTTCCAGCAGCACTGCATCGCGGGCCTGGAGCCGGATGCCGGGAAAATGGCTGAGCATCTGGAGCGTGGGTTGATGCTGGTGACGGCGCTGAATCCGCATATTGGTTATGACAAGTCGGCGGAGATCGCCAAGAAGGCGTACAGCGAAGGGCTGACTCTGAGGGAGTCGGCGTTGCAGTTGGGGTATCTGACGGATGAGCAGTTCGATGCCTGGGTGCGGCCGGAGAATATGTTGGAGGCTGGGGCCAAGGGCTGAGATTTGTAGCGTCTGATGGTCAGTCTTCGCGGGCAAGCCTTGCTCCTACAGGGATCTGTGTCGATCAGAAATCCCCTGTAGGAGCGTGGCTTGCCCGCGAAGAACGATAACGCGGTCTAGCTGGCCGCCATCCGCAGCTTTCGGGCCTTCAAACCAGCAATCAAAGAAGGCCCCAACGCCACCAACGCCGATCCCAACACCACCAGCACCGCCCCGCCATACCCCAGACCATTGATCGTCTCGGCATGCACAAACTCAGGCCACCACCAGGCCGCCAGCGCTACGGCACCAAAGGTTACCAACGGCGTGATCGCCAGGGTCGCACTAACCCGCGAGGCCTCCCAGTGGGCCAAGGCTTCGGCAAATGCGCCGTAGGCAATCAGGGTATTGAGGCAGCACGCCAGCAGCAGCCAGCCTTGCAGCGGATTCAGTTGCAGCGCCTCCAACGGATGCACCCAAGGCGTCAGCAGCAGAGCGCAGAACAGGTAGATCACCATCATCACCTGCAAGGAATTCCACACCGTCAGCAACTGCTTCTGGCCCAGCGCATAAAAGGTCCAGACCGTGGAGGCCAGCAGCACCAGCAATACGCCGGCGGTGTAGTCGGTCAGCGAGGTCAGCAGTTCACTCAGACGCTGATTGAAGAACAGCGCAAAACCGACCAGCAGCACCGCCAGGCCGATCCCCTGCCCCAGGCTGAAACGCTCCTTGAACACGAACACACTGGCGATCAGCAGCATGATCGGGCCCATCTGCACCACCAGTTGCGCGGTGCCGGGGCTGAGCAGGTTAAGGCCCATCAGGTACAGGATGTAGTTACCCACCAAGCCCAGTACGGCCATCGCCACCAGCCAGCCACCGCGGGGTCCGAGCACTTTGCGGCTGGGCAAGCGTTTGCTCGCGGCCAGATAAAGGAACAGGCAACCACCGGACACCATCAGGCGAAACCAGGTCACGGTGACCGGGTCCATCACCAGCAGGACCTGTTTGAGCTTGATCGGAAGAATTCCCCACAGAAGCGCGGTCAGCAAGGCCAGGAACAACCCGTAAACCCAGCGACCGGATGAAATGTGCATGTGCCCCCCAAATAACCGAATGTCCGGAATCGCCATTCTAGGCGCACCGCGATGTGGCACACAGGGACAGTTGCAGCCTGGCCGCGAATGAAACTGTGCAGGTCGCATCAGTTAATTGGCGATGTGCCATCGATCCGATTGTCAGGCGCCGCAAGTGATTCATGCATAAGCTGATTGGATCCGCCCACACCCATAATTCAGGAGGTAGCCATGTACGGCATGCGCGCCCAGGACAACGCCCCCGCCACCCATTTTCGCAGTGACCGGTTGTGTCGGGTAAATGGGGAGTTGTACTTCAGCACCCGGGAAAACACCCTGGAGGGGCCGTTTGCCAATGCAGAAGTGGCTGGGCAGGAGATTCTGGCTTACATCGAGCGGATGCGGAATTTGCATTTGGGCC
>NZ_JAIQWX010000264.1 GCF_020164475.1 Pseudomonas sp. REP124
GGAGCGAGGCTTGCCCGCGAAGAGGCCGGTACAGTCTCAGACAGCCTTGACCGAAGCCGGATTGGTCATCTTCGAAAGCCCCAGTTTTTTCAGCGCCAGTTGCAGCGAGCTGTGGATAACTTGAGGATTGTCGATGGTCATCAACTCGGCCAGCAACTCCTTGGACTTGCTCAGATTGATCTGACGCAGCATCCACTTCACCTTCGGCAGGTTGGTGGCGTTCATCGACAGGCTGTCGAAACCCATCGCCATCAACAGCACCGCCGCCGCCGGATCACCGGCCATCTCGCCGCAGATGCTCACCGGCTTGCCTTCGGCATGGGCGTCACGCACTACGGTTTGCAGCGCTTGCAGCACCGCCGGGTGCAGGTAGTCGTAGAGGTCGGCCACCCGCGGGTTGTTACGGTCAACGGCCAGCAGGTACTGGGTCAGGTCGTTGGAGCCGACGGACAGGAAATCCACCTGCCGCGCCAGTTCCTTGGTCTGGTACACCGCTGCCGGAATCTCGATCATCACGCCCACTGGCGGCATCGGCACGTCGCAACCTTCGTCGCGCACCTCGCCCCAGGCACGGTGGATCAGGTGAAGGGCTTCTTCCAGTTCGTGAGTGCCGGAGATCATCGGCAACAGAATGCGCAGGTTGTTCAGGCCTTCGCTGGCCTTGAGCATGGCGCGGGTCTGGACCAGGAAGATTTCCGGGTGGTCGAGGGTGACGCGAATGCCGCGCCAGCCGAGGAACGGGTTGTCTTCCTTGATTGGGAAGTACGACAGCGCCTTGTCACCACCGATGTCCAGGGTACGCATGGTCACCGGTTGCGGGTGGAACGCGGCCAATTGTTCGCGGTAGATCGCCAGCTGTTCCTTCTCGCTCGGGAAACGCTGGTTGATCATGAACGGCACTTCGGTGCGGTACAGGCCGACACCTTCGGCGCCGCGCTTCTGCGCCCGGGCCACGTCCGCCAGCAGGCCGGTGTTGACCCACAACGGCATGCGGTGGCCGTCGGTGGTCACGCACGGCAGGTCGCGCAGGGAATCGAGGCCCAGGGCTAGCTGTTTCTCTTCTTCCACCACTTCGGCGAACTGCTTGCGCAGTACATCGCCCGGGTTGGTGTACACCTCGCCACGGTTACCGTCGACGATCAGTTCGATGCCGTCGACCTTGGCGTATGGCAGGTCGACCAGGCCCATCACCGTCGGAATGCCCATGGCCCGGGCCAGGATCGCGACGTGCGAGTTACCCGAACCGAGTACCGACACCAGTCCGACCAGCGTGCCCTCCGGCACCTCGCCGAGCATGGCCGGTGTCAGCTCCTCGCTGACCAGGATGGTTTTTTCCGGATAGACCAGATTCTGCTGACGCTCTTCCTGCAGGTAGGCGAGAAGCCGGCGACCCAGGTCCTTGACGTCCGACGCCCGCTCACGCAGGTATTCGTCGTCCATCAGTTCAAAGCGGTTGACGTGATCGGTCACCACCTGACGCAAGGCGCCCTGGGCCCATTGCCCGGTCTTGATCACGGTGGTTACTTCGCTGCCCAGCGCCGCATCGTCGAGCATCATCAAATAGACGTCGAACAGCGCGCGCTCTTCCGGGCGCAGCTGGCTGGCGAGCTTGGTGGACAACGCACGCATGTCGGCGCGCACGCCTTCGATGGCGGTCTTGAACAACGCAAGTTCGGCGTCGATGTCGGTGATGGTCTTGTCAGGCACCACGTCCAGATCGGCCGGCGGCAGCATGACCACCGCGGTACCGACCGCCGCGCCCGGCGAACCCGGCACGCCGACGAACTTGGCTTCCTGGATACCCTTGCCCTGACGGCCCAGGCCGCGGATGGAACCGGTGGCCTCGGCGTGAGCGATAACGCCGGCGAGCTGCGCGCTCATGGTCACGAGGAAGGCTTCTTCACCTTCATCGAACTGGCGGCGTTCTTTCTGTTGGATGACCAGCACGCCGACGACGCGGCGGTGGTGAATGATCGGCGCCCCGAGGAACGAGGCGTAGCGCTCTTCACCGGTCTCGGCGAAGTAGCGGTAGCGCGGGTGATCCGCGGCGTTTTCGAGGTTCAGGGGTTCTTCACGCGTGCCGACCAGGCCGACCAGACCTTCATTGGGTGCCATGCTGACCTTGCCGATCGAGCGCTTGTTCAAGCCCTCGGTGGCCATCAGCACGAAACGGTTGGTCTCGGGGTCAAGCAGATAGACCGAGCAGACCTGGCTGCCCATGGCCTCTTTGACGCGCAACACAATAATCCCCAACGCCGCCTTGAGATCCTTGGCGGAGTTAACTTCCTGGACGATCTTGCGCAGCGTATTGAGCATGGCTCGGGGTCGAACTCCGTCGTCAGTCGCGCGCTAAAAGGCGCGGGGCAAGCTCTTTGAGAGCGCGTCGATACACCTCGCGCTTGAATGTCACCACCTGGCCCAGCGGATACCAATAGCTGACCCAGCGCCAGCCATCGAACTCCGGTTTACCGGTCAAATCCATCCGCACCCGCTGCTCGTTGGAGATCAGGCGCAGGAGAAACCACTTCTGTTTCTGGCCGATGCACAGCGGCTGGCTGTGCGTCCTGACCAGACGTTGCGGCAAACGATAGCGCAACCAGCCCCGGGTGCAGGCGAGTATTTCAACATCTTCGCGTTCCAGGCCTACTTCTTCGTTCAACTCGCGGTACAAGGCGTCTTCCGGCGTCTCCTGGGGGTTGATCCCGCCTTGAGGAAACTGCCAGGCATCTTGATTGATTCGGCGAGCCCATAGGACCTGGCCGGCATCATTCGTAAGAATGATCCCGACATTAGGACGAAAACCATCGGGGTCGATCACGGCAACAACCTCGCAAACGCATGTCGCCGCATTGTTCCACAAAGGTCGTGAAGGCAGCAACGCGCCGTCTTACCTTATGTGCACTCTGGTGAAAAGTCCGTATTCTGGACGCCTTTCTACAGACTTTTCAGCGAGTAACTGCAATGCGGCTGGCTTTATTCGACTTGGACAACACCCTGCTGGGCGGCGACAGCGATCACGCCTGGGGCGATTACCTGTGTGAACGCGGCTTCCTCGACCCGGTGGCCTACAAGGCACGCAACGACGAGTTCTATCAGGATTACCTGGCGGGCAAGCTGGATAACGATGCCTACCTGAACTTCTGCCTGGAGATTCTCGGCCGCACCGAGATGGACGTGCTCGCGCTCTGGCACAACGATTACATGCGCGACTGCATCGAGCCGTTGATGCTGCCCAAGGCCATCGAACTGCTGGCCAAACACCGCGCCGCCGGCGACAAGCTGGTGATCATCACCGCCACCAACCGCTTCGTCACCGGCCCGATCGCCGAGCGCCTGGGCGTCGAGACGCTGATCGCCACTGAATGCGAAATGCAGGACGGCCGCTACACCGGGCGCAGCACCGACGTGCCATGCTTCCGCGAAGGCAAGGTGACGCGCCTGAATCGCTGGCTGGAGGAGACCGGGTATTCGTTGGAAGACAGCTACTTCTATAGCGACTCGATGAACGATCTGCCGCTGCTGGAGCAGGTGGCGAATCCGGTGGCGGTCGATCCGGATCCGAATCTGCGGGCTGAGGCCGAGAAGCGTGGTTGGCAGGTGATCAGTC
>NZ_JAIQWX010000265.1 GCF_020164475.1 Pseudomonas sp. REP124
CGAAATTGGGTCTGTAGCTCAGTTGGTTAGAGCGCACCCCTGATAAGGGTGAGGTCGGCAGTTCGAATCTGCCCAGACCCACCAATTTTGTGTGGGAAACGCCTGTAGAAATACGGGGCCATAGCTCAGCTGGGAGAGCGCCTGCCTTGCACGCAGGAGGTCAGCGGTTCGATCCCGCTTGGCTCCACCACTACTGCTTCTGAAGTAAAGCTTAGAAATGAGCATTCCATCGAATCGATGATGAATGTTGATTTCTAGTCTTTGACTAGTTCGTTCTTTAAAAATTTGGGTATGTGATAGAAAGATAGACTGGACGTTACTTTCACTGGTAACGGATCAGGCTAAGGTAAAATTTGTGAGTTTAATCGCGAATTTTCGGCGAATGTCGTCTTCACAGTATAACCAGATTGCTTGGGGTTATATGGTCAAGTGAAGAAGCGCATACGGTGGATGCCTTGGCAGTCAGAGGCGATGAAAGACGTGGTAGCCTGCGAAAAGCTTCGGGGAGTCGGCAAACAGACTTTGATCCGGAGATGTCTGAATGGGGGAACCCAGCCATCATAAGATGGTTATCTTAAGCTGAATACATAGGCTTAAGAGGCGAACCAGGGGAACTGAAACATCTAAGTACCCTGAGGAAAAGAAATCAACCGAGATTCCCTTAGTAGTGGCGAGCGAACGGGGACTAGCCCTTAAGTGGCTTTGAGATTAGCGGAACGCTCTGGAAAGTGCGGCCATAGTGGGTGATAGCCCTGTACGCGAAAGTCTCTTAGTCATGAAATCGAGTAGGACGGAGCACGAGAAACTTTGTCTGAATATGGGGGGACCATCCTCCAAGGCTAAATACTACTGACTGACCGATAGTGAACTAGTACCGTGAGGGAAAGGCGAAAAGAACCCCGGAGAGGGGAGTGAAATAGATCCTGAAACCGTATGCGTACAAGCAGTGGGAGCCTACTTTGTTAGGTGACTGCGTACCTTTTGTATAATGGGTCAGCGACTTATATTCAGTGGCGAGCTTAACCGAATAGGGGAGGCGTAGCGAAAGCGAGTCTTAATAGGGCGTTTAGTCGCTGGGTATAGACCCGAAACCGGGCGATCTATCCATGGGCAGGTTGAAGGTTAGGTAACACTGACTGGAGGACCGAACCGACTACCGTTGAAAAGTTAGCGGATGACCTGTGGATCGGAGTGAAAGGCTAATCAAGCTCGGAGATAGCTGGTTCTCCTCGAAAGCTATTTAGGTAGCGCCTCATGTATCACTGTAGGGGGTAGAGCACTGTTTCGGCTAGGGGGTCATCCCGACTTACCAAACCGATGCAAACTCCGAATACCTACAAGTGCCGAGCATGGGAGACACACGGCGGGTGCTAACGTCCGTCGTGAAAAGGGAAACAACCCAGACCGTCAGCTAAGGTCCCAAAGTTATGGTTAAGTGGGAAACGATGTGGGAAGGCTTAGACAGCTAGGAGGTTGGCTTAGAAGCAGCCACCCTTTAAAGAAAGCGTAATAGCTCACTAGTCGAGTCGGCCTGCGCGGAAGATGTAACGGGGCTCAAACCATACACCGAAGCTACGGGTATCACTTAGGTGATGCGGTAGAGGAGCGTTCTGTAAGCCTGTGAAGGTGAGTTGAGAAGCTTGCTGGAGGTATCAGAAGTGCGAATGCTGACATGAGTAACGACAATGGGTGTGAAAAACACCCACGCCGAAAGACCAAGGTTTCCTGCGCAACGTTAATCGACGCAGGGTTAGTCGGTCCCTAAGGCGAGGCTGAAAAGCGTAGTCGATGGAAAACAGGTTAATATTCCTGTACTTCTGGTTATTGCGATGGAGGGACGGAGAAGGCTAGGCCAGCTTGGCGTTGGTTGTCCAAGTTTAAGGTGGTAGGCTGAGATCTTAGGTAAATCCGGGATCTTAAGGCCGAGAGCTGATGACGAGTTACCCTTTGGGTGACGAAGTGGTTGATGCCATGCTTCCAAGAAAAGCTTCTAAGCTTCAGATAACCAGGAACCGTACCCCAAACCGACACAGGTGGTTGGGTAGAGAATACCAAGGCGCTTGAGAGAACTCGGGTGAAGGAACTAGGCAAAATGGCACCGTAACTTCGGGAGAAGGTGCGCCGGTGAGGGTGAAGCACTTGCTGCGTAAGCCCACGCCGGTCGAAGATACCAGGCCGCTGCGACTGTTTATTAAAAACACAGCACTCTGCAAACACGAAAGTGGACGTATAGGGTGTGACGCCTGCCCGGTGCCGGAAGGTTAATTGATGGGGTTAGCTAACGCGAAGCTCTTGATCGAAGCCCCGGTAAACGGCGGCCGTAACTATAACGGTCCTAAGGTAGCGAAATTCCTTGTCGGGTAAGTTCCGACCTGCACGAATGGCGTAACGATGGCGGCGCTGTCTCCACCCGAGACTCAGTGAAATTGAAATCGCTGTGAAGATGCAGTGTATCCGCGGCTAGACGGAAAGACCCCGTGAACCTTTACTATAGCTTTGCACTGGACTTTGAATTTGCTTGTGTAGGATAGGTGGGAGGCTTTGAAGCGTGGACGCCAGTCTGCGTGGAGCCATCCTTGAAATACCACCCTGGCAACTTTGAGGTTCTAACTCAGGTCCGTTATCCGGATCGAGGACAGTGTATGGTGGGTAGTTTGACTGGGGCGGTCTCCTCCTAAAGAGTAACGGAGGAGTACGAAGGTGCGCTCAGACCGGTCGGAAATCGGTCGTAGAGTATAAAGGCAAAAGCGCGCTTGACTGCGAGACAGACACGTCGAGCAGGTACGAAAGTAGGTCTTAGTGATCCGGTGGTTCTGTATGGAAGGGCCATCGCTCAACGGATAAAAGGTACTCCGGGGATAACAGGCTGATACCGCCCAAGAGTTCATATCGACGGCGGTGTTTGGCACCTCGATGTCGGCTCATCACATCCTGGGGCTGAAGCCGGTCCCAAGGGTATGGCTGTTCGCCATTTAAAGTGGTACGCGAGCTGGGTTTAGAACGTCGTGAGACAGTTCGGTCCCTATCTGCCGTGGACGTTTGAGATTTGAGAGGGGCTGCTCCTAGTACGAGAGGACCGGAGTGGACGAACCTCTGGTGTTCCGGTTGTCACGCCAGTGGCATTGCCGGGTAGCTATGTTCGGAAAAGATAACCGCTGAAAGCATCTAAGCGGGAAACTTGCCTCAAGATGAGATCTCACTGGAACCTTGAGTTCCCTGAAGGGCCGTCGAAGACTACGACGTTGATAGGTCGGGTGTGTAAGCGCTGTGAGGCGTTGAGCTAACCGATACTAATTGCCCGTGAGGCTTGACCATATAACACCCAAGCAATTTGCGTCGAAAGGCCAGATTGCGGTGTGGTGAAGACGAAACGAACCGAAAGTTCGAGAGCAACCCACAAACATCACATACCCGATTCGCTGCAACGTCGAAAGACGCTACAGCTCAAGAATTTCTTGACGACCATAGAGCATTGGAACCACCTGATCCCATCCCGAACTCAGCAGTGAAACGATGCATCGCCGATGGTAGTGTGGGGTTTCCCCATGTGAGAGTAGGTCATCGTCAAGATTAAATTCCGAAACCCCAATTGC
>NZ_JAIQWX010000266.1 GCF_020164475.1 Pseudomonas sp. REP124
CCCGCGAAGAGGCCAGTCTTCACACCGCAGATTTCACGACCGACGGGCTCGAGCGCATCACGCACAACCCGTAATAGATCAACCCACCCAGCGCCGATCCGGTAAACCAGCCATAGCTGTAGAACCAGCTGAACGCATCGCTGCCCAGGGACAGCAGCGTCAGCACCACCGGCACGCCGAAGGCGAAAAACCCGTTCCAGTTCCACGCCGGGTACACGTCATCGCGATAGAGCCCGGCAAGGTCCAGTTGCTGTTTCTTGATCAGGAAATAGTCCACCACCATGATCCCGGCGATAGGTCCCAACAGGCTGGAATAGCCCAGCAGCCAGTTGGAATACACGGTCTCCAGGCTGATATCGGACACGATCAGCCCCAGCTTCTTCAGCAGTTCATGGGCCATCAGCGCCAGGCCGACGAAACCGGTGAGCATCACCGCCTTGGTGCGGTTGATCACCTTGGGGGCGATGTTCTGAAAGTCGTTGGTCGGCGAGACGATGTTCGCCGCAGTGTTGGTGGACAGCGTGGCGATGATGATCAGCGCCATGGCCAGCGCGACCCACACCGGGCTCTGGATGTGGCCGATCAGCGTCACCGGGTCGGACACCGTGACACCCACCAGCTTCACCGAAGCGGCAGTCATCACTACACCCAGCGCGGCAAACAGGAACATGGTCAGCGGCAACCCCATGATCTGCCCGACGATCTGTGCCTTCTGGCTTTCGGCATAGCGGCTGAAGTCCGGAATGTTCAGCGACAGCGTGGCCCAGAAGCCGACCATCGCCGTGAGACCTGCGGCGAAGTAACTGACCACACTGGCACCTTCAGGACGCTTGGCCGGAATCGCCAGCAGTTCGGTCATCGACACATTCGGCATCGCCCACACCAGCAGCCCCACGCCCACCGCCACCAGCAGCGGCGCGGACAGGGTTTCCAGCCATTTGATCGACTCGGCGCCGCGAATCACCACCCACAGGTTCAAGGCCCAGAACATCATGAAGCCGATGACTTCACCGGTGCCGCCCAAGGATTTCCAGCCCTCGAACACCGAACCGAGGAACAGGTGAATGGCCAGCCCGCCGAACATCGTCTGGATACCGAACCAGCCGCACGCCACCAGGGCGCGGATCAGGCACGGGATGTTCGAGCCGAGGATGCCGAACGAGGAGCGCAGCAACACCGGGAACGGGATGCCGTACTTGGTGCCGGGAAAGGCGTTCAGGGTCAGGGGAATCAGCACGATGATGTTGGCGAACAGGATCGCCAGCAGTGCTTCGCCCACGGTCAGGCCGAAATAGGCGGTCAGCACTCCGCCCAGGGTGTAGGTCGGCACGCAGATCGACATACCCACCCACAACGCGGTGATGTGCCATTTGTTCCAGGTTCGTTCGTGCACCTTGGTCGGTGCCATGTCGTGGTTGTAACGGGGGCTGTCGAGGACATCGCTGCCGGCTTCGAGCTCAAACAAGCCTTCGCGCTCGATCACTTGGGATCTGTTCTGTTGCATGGCCGCTCCACTGTTCTTTGAATTATTTTTTTGCTCATTCGAGGCTCGCGACATCAATAACTGTGCCGCACTCCTCGCTTGCGCATCGGGCAGTTCCATAAACACTTTGCAAGCAACTGATGTTTATCAGTTTTATTTATTGATCGGGTGCCTCGGCTACTTGTCACGGTCAAGTTATCCGAATAGTCCGGACTCAATCTGGTGCATTTAATCTATTTACGAATGTAACGCATTAAATATTGCGCGCCTCAAACAGCTGATTTCACATAGGAAATCTCGACCATATTTCGATCCTGTCAAGTGCGTCAAAATGGGGAGCGGCCGCACCATTTTGCTGATTCTTAGTTTTTATCTCTATTAATCAATTACTTAAAACAGGAATAAGCATATGAAAAATATTCTTGCCGATTCCCGTAACTGCGACTAGCGTTTATTCCTGACAGCGTTGACAGGAATAAACCTTCAACGCTGGCTGTATATAAAAATCCAGAACCGGCATCAGTCGGTCATGCCTGCGAGGAATCCGGAATGTCTCTGTTGATCCGTGGCGCTAACGTTGTTACCCATGATGAAAGTTATCGCGCCGATGTGTATTGCGCAGACGGCGTGATCAAGGCCATCGGCGACAATCTCGACATACCCGCAGGCGCCGAAGTGCTCGACGGCAGCGGCCAGTACCTGATGCCCGGCGGCATCGATCCCCACACCCACATGCAACTGCCCTTCATGGGCACCGTGGCCAGCGAAGACTTCTACAGCGGCACGGCGGCGGGTCTGGCCGGCGGCACCACCTCGATCATCGACTTCGTGATTCCCAATCCTCAGCAGTCGTTGATGGAAGCCTTCCATCAGTGGCGCGGCTGGGCGGAAAAATCGGCTTCCGATTACGGTTTTCACGTCGCCATTACCTGGTGGAGCGAACAGGTGCGCGAGGACATGGCCGAGCTGGTGAACCATCACGGGGTCAACAGCTTCAAGCACTTCATGGCTTACAAGAACGCGATCATGGCGGCGGACGACACCCTGGTGGCGAGTTTCGAGCGCTGTCTGGAACTGGGTGCGGTGCCTACGGTGCACGCGGAAAACGGCGAGCTGGTCTATCACCTGCAACGCAAGCTGATGGCCCAAGGCATGACCGGGCCGGAAGCGCATCCGCTGTCGCGCCCTTCTCAGGTGGAAGGTGAAGCCGCGAGCCGGGCGATCCGCATCGCCGAAACCCTGGGCACGCCGCTGTACCTGGTGCACGTCTCGACCAAGGAAGCCCTCGATGAAATTACCTATGCCCGGGCCAAGGGCCAGCCGGTCTACGGCGAAGTGCTGGCCGGGCACCTGCTGCTGGACGACAGCGTCTATCAACACCCGGACTGGCAAACCGCCGCCGGTTACGTGATGAGCCCGCCGTTCCGTCCGCGCGGCCATCAGGAAGCGCTTTGGCACGGCCTGCAAGCTGGCAACCTGCACACTACCGCCACCGATCACTGCTGCTTCTGCGCCGAGCAGAAAGCCGCCGGCAAGGACGACTTCAGCAAGATCCCCAACGGCACCGCCGGCATCGAAGACCGCATGGCCGTGCTCTGGGACGAAGGGGTCAACAGCGGGCGCTTCTCGATGCAGCACTTCGTCGCGCTGACCTCTACCAATACGGCCAAGATCTTTAACCTTTACCCACGCAAAGGCGCGATCCGCGTGGGCTCCGATGCCGATCTGGTGCTGTGGGACCCGAACGGCACGCGGACGATTTCGGCCAAGACCCACCATCAGCAGGTCGACTTCAACATCTTCGAAGGCAAGACCGTGCGCGGCGTGCCCAGCCATACCATCAGCCAGGGCCGGGTGGTCTGGGCCGACGGCGACCTGCGCGCCGAACGGGGTGCGGGGCGCTACATCGAACGGCCGGCGTATCCAGCGGTGTTCGACTTGCTGAGCAAGCGGGCTGAGTTGAGTCAGCCGGTTGCAGTGAAACGCTGAGATCCAGGCCTTCGGCCATCGCGAGCAGGC
>NZ_JAIQWX010000267.1 GCF_020164475.1 Pseudomonas sp. REP124
TCATGGGTTGGAAGCCACCTGCTGCTGCGCCAACCCAATGAACGCACTCATCGCCGATGTGATCATCGAGTCATTGCGGCGGATGAAAACGGTGGAGACGTTGGCGAATTCCGGGGGCAGGCTGTGCCAGCGGATGCCGTGGCGCACGCTGCAGTTTTCGGCGATGGCCCGGGGCAGCAGGGTCACGCCCATGCCCGCCGCGACGCAGGACAGGATGCCGTCGAGAGTGCCCAGTTCCATGATCTGGTTCGGCACCAGCCCCACCTGATAGAACCAGTTCTCCAGCGTCGAGCGATAGAAGCACCCAGTGCGGAACACCAGCACCGTCTGCTGCGGCATTTTCTCCATCAGCGCTTCCAGGGACTCGAACTGGTTGCTGCTGACCAACACCAGTTCCTCGTTGAAAACCTCCTCCTGAAAAAGCGCCGAGTTCTGATGAAAGCCACCGACAAAGGCACCGTCGAGCCGATGGCTTTCGATGGCCTTGATCAATTCGATGGTGGTGCCGGTCTGCAGCGACAACTGCACGTCGGGGAATTGCTCGCGGTATTTGGTCAGCACCTGAGGCAGGCGGATGGCGGCGGTGGTTTCCATCGAGCCCAGGCGCAGCAGACCAGCGGGGCTGCCGGTGTCCATCAGGGCGCTGCGGCTTTCTTCGGTCAACTGCAGGATGCGCCGCGCGTAACCCAGGAAAATTTCGCCCGCCGCCGTCAACATCACCCCGGATTTCTTGCGAATGAACAGCTCACGATTGAGCTCGGCTTCCAGCTCTTTCACGCGCATGGTCACGTTGGACTGCACGGTATTCACCTGCAATGCCGCGGCGGTGAAACTGCCCAGCTCGGCCACGGCGCAGAAAATCTTCAGTTGGCGCATTTCCATTTTTATTCTCATCCATCTCTAAAAGTGATTATGGACATATTTAACGATCACTTTACGGCGGTTTATGCCGATGAGTAAAGTGGCTGAAACCCTGCAAACGAGGCCGTTCGTCCCATGACCCTGACCACGAAAATCGACCATGTCTTCGCCGGTGGCCTGGGTGTGCTGCAGCCCGAGGGGCAGAGCACTGGGATCTTCAAACAGCGCCATGGCGGAGCGGTTCGCGTGGAGTTGCATGGCATCGTCGGTGACCAGCACGCAGACACCCGGGTTCACGGCGGTCCGGAAAAGGCTGTGCACCAGTACGCCACGCAAAATTACCAGCGCCTGGCCGAAGCCTTCCCCGACAGCGCCGCGCAACTGGTGGCGGGCAGCCTCGGCGAAAACCTCGCGGCGTTCGGGCTTTCGGAACGCAGCGTGCACATCGGCGATGTGTTCCGGGTCGGCAGCGTGGTGTTGCAGGTGTCGCAACCGCGCAGCCCGTGCTGGAAAATCAACCATCGCTTCGATGCCGAGCGCATGTCGATGTTTGTGGCCAAAGAGCGCATTACCGGGTGGTACTACCGGGTTCTGCAACCGGGATCTTTGGAGGCGGGTGACAGCATCGAACTGCTGGAGCGGCATACCGAGCGTTTCTCCATCGACGAATTCTGGCAGGTACAGTTGGCCCACAGGCCGGTGCTCGAGGATCTGTTTGCGCTGGCGGCGACGCCGGGGTTGTGCGCGGACTGGCAGCGGCGATTGGGTGAGCGGGCGAATTACCTGCAGAAGCGAACACCGCTAAACCTGTAGGAGCGAGCATGCTCGCGATGTAGGCCCGGACACCACGGGGTGTCAGGCGGCCAGCGTTATCGTTGACGACCATCGCGAGCGTGCTCGCTCCTACAGTGGGACGCATTTCATCAAAAGTGATTTATAAGATCATTAATCATCATTTTACATGATGATGTGGTATCTCTATGTTGAAGCCTTCGGGTTGGAAAGCGTGCCGGCGCGGGCTGTCGCGCGGACCTTTATCCCAGGGGGCGGGCTCTTCGCTCCCAATTTATTGAGAGGTGAAGCGCCATGCCATTGCTCAAGTTCGACGTCATCCAGGGCCGCACCGATGAACAGTTGCGCACGTTGCTGGATGTGGCGCATCAGGCCATGGTCCAGGCATTCGAGGTGCCCTTCAGCGACCGTTATCAGAGCGTCACGCAACACCGGCCCGGAGAACTCATCCTGCACGACACCGGGCTCGGCTATACGCGCTCGGCGCGGGTGGTGCTGCTGACGGTGGTGTCACGACCGCGTACTCAGGAGCAGAAAACCGCGTTCTACCGTTTGCTGGCCGAAAAGCTTCAAGCCGCCTGTGATCTTTCTCCCGACGACCTGATCGTTTCGCTGGTGGAAAACAGTGATGCCGACTGGTCGTTCGGCGGTGGGCGGGCGCAGTTTCTGACCGGCGAGCTCTAAGTCTTTTTTCACCTATTTCGTTCAGGTGCTGTCATGTCCAATCCACTGCTGTCGCTGTTGAACATCGAACTGCCGATCATCCAGTCGCCCATGGTCGGCGTCTCCACGCCCAAGCTTGCGGCAGCGGTTTCCAATGCCGGCGGGCTCGGCTCGATCGGCATCGGTGCGAGCAATGTCGAACAGGCGCGAGCCATGCTGCGCGACACCGCGGCGCTGACCGACAAGCCCTTCAACGTGAACCTGTTCTGCCACGAGCCTGCTGTGGCCGATGCCGAGCGCGAAGCGCAATGGCTGGGTTTCCTCGCGCCTCTGTTCGACAAGTTCGAAACTCCTGCGCCTACTGCCCTACGCGAGATCTACACCTCGTTCGTCGAAGACTTCGGCATGCTGGAAATGCTCCTGGAAGAAAGGCCGGCGGTGGTCAGTTTCCATTTCGGCCTGCCGCCGCAGTCGAGCATCGATGCGTTGAAAAACGCGGGAATCGTCCTGCTGGCTTGCGTGACCAATCTGGCCGAAGCGCAACAAGCCGAGCGTGCCGGTGTGCATGCACTGGTGGCGCAAGGTTATGAAGCCGGGGGCCATCGCGGTGTGTTTGATCCGCAACAGGACAGCGAGATGGGCACTTTCGCCCTGGTCCGAGTGTTGACCGATGCCTGCAAGCTGCCGGTAATCGCGGCGGGCGGCATCATGGATGGCGCGGGCATCAAGGCAGTCATGCAACTGGGCGCCTGCGCCGCGCAACTTGGCACCGCCTTCATCCTGTGCCCCGAATCCTCCGCCAACCCGGCCTACCGCGAAGCCCTCAAAGGCCCGCGCGCGCACCAGACCCGTGTCACCAGCGCGATCTCTGGCCGTCCTGCCCGGGGCATGGTCAACCGCAACTACATCGACCTCGAAACCAACGCCCCGGCGCTGCCCGACTATCCCATCGCCTACGACGCCAACAAGGCGCTCAACGCCGCAGCCGCCACCAAAGCCAACACCGAGTTCGCGGTGCAATGGGCCGGGCAGGGCGCGCCACTGGCTCGCGAAATGCCGGCGGCAGCGCTGGTAAACCTGCTCGCCGCCGAAATCAAATAACCCTAACTCCCTGTACCCCCAATACCTGTGGCGAGGGGGCTTGCCCCCGTTGGGCTGCGAAGCGGCCCCAAAAATGGGACTGC
>NZ_JAIQWX010000268.1 GCF_020164475.1 Pseudomonas sp. REP124
GACTGACACACCGCTTTCGCGAGCAAGCCCGCTCCCACAGGGGTCTCGTTTCAATGGAAAACGAGCATAAAAAAAGTGGCCACCGCGTCAACGGGGCCACCTTTTTCTACCGCGTATTAATGCCCGTACACGTCAAAGTTGAAGTACTTGTCCTGCACTTGATTGTACTTGCCGTTGGCGCGGATTTCGGTGATGGCGGTGTTGAATTTGTCCGCCAGCTCTTTGTCGCCCTTGCGCACGGCGATGCCGGCGCCGCCGCCGAAGTATTTCGGATCTTCATAGGTCGGGCCTACGAAAGCGAAGCCTTTACCGGCGTCGGTCTTCAGGAAACCTTCGTCCAGGTTGACCGAGTCAGCCAGCAGCGCGTCGATGCGGCCGGAGACCATGTCCAGGTTGGCTTCCTGCTGGGAGCCGTAACGCACCAGCTCGATACCGGCCGGCACCAGCACGTCGGTGGCGAAACGGTCGTGGGTGCTGGCGCGCAGCACACCGACTTTCTTGCCCTTGAGCTCGGTCAGCGGGTCCTTGATGTCGGTGCCTTCCTTCATCACGAAGCGCGCCGGGGTGTGGTAGTACTTGATGGTGAAATCGACGTTCTTCTTGCGATCGTCAGTGATGGTCATGGACGACAGAATGGCGTCGATTTTCTTGACCTTCAGAGCCGGGATCAGGCCGTCGAACTCTTGCTCGACCCAGGTGCACTTCACTTTCATCTGCTCGCACAGCGCGTCGCCGATGTCGACGTCGAAACCGGTGAGTTTGCCGTCAGGGGTTTTCATCGAGAACGGTGGGTAACCGGCTTCGATACCGATGCGGATCGGCTTGGCGTCGTCGGCCACGGCGGTCAGGGACAACATCGACAGTGCCAGGGCACCGAACATCACTAGCTTCTTCATTTATAACTCCTGTGTGCGGAGGCTTTTTGTTGGCAGCTTTATAAACAACTTTCGGCCGTTCGCTTGTGGCGGGCAAGACCGAAGAGGCCGGCAGTCTAGAGCGGCTGGTGCGGGGCAAATTATTCTGACGCGACAAATACGTATAAAAACTGGCCGAATCCGCGATATCCATTCCCGTGTATCAGGCGGACCAGATTTTCAGAAAAGACCTACACGCAATCGAGCATGTTCCGACTGAAGAGTCGCGCTGGCGAGGGGCCTTTTTTTGCGGCACATTGACTGCCCGTCTACCCCCCAAGAGTAGCCCCATGCCCGAGTTGAACCTGATCCAGCACCACCCCGCCGAAGGTCCCGGCGCCATTGCCCTGTGGGCGGCTTCCCGCGAGGTGACGCTGAATGTTTTCCGAGCCGACCTGGGTGAGTTGCCTGATGCCAGTGCAGCACCGGCGATTATTTTGGGCGGTCCCTATGAGTCCAATGGCGGGCCGGCATGGCTTCAAGCTGAGCGTCAGTGGCTGGCGAGCAGTCTGGACCAGGGCGCGGCGGTGTTCGCCATCTGTCTGGGCGCGCAGTTGCTGGCGCTGAGCCTGGGCGGCAATGTGCGGCGAATGGAACGGACCGAAACCGGATGGACCGAAGTGAGGTTCAGCGACGGTCGGACGCTGAAGGTGTTGGAGTGGCACGAGGACGCCATCGATCTGCCGCCGGGCGCGCAATTGCTGGCCAGCAGCGAGCAGTGTGAACAGCAGATGTATCGCGTGGGGTCGACGCGGGTGGGGCTGCAGTTTCATCCGGAGTGGAGTGCGCAGTCGGTGGCCTTGTTGAACGAGCATTTTGCCGAGGAGTCGCCGCTGCCTCGCGGGGAGCAGGATGGTGCGGCGCATGCTGCGGTTTTTGAGTGGTTGCAGGGGGCGTTGGATGAGTGGTGGGCTGCCTCAGAGGTTCGCTGATCTCGCGATGAAATCCTTTGTGCTGAGGGGTTTTATCCCCTCACCACAGTTGATCAGTGTTGAGCGAAACTCAGCATTCGCAGCCGATCGCGACTTTGGCTGGCAGCGCGACACTCAGCTCGAACCCCTCATCCAACCACCCCGTCACGCCGCCGATCATCTCCTTGACCGGGTACCCCAGCGCCGCCAGCCTCACCGCCGCCTTGTTCGCGCCGTTGCAGTGCGGGCCTGCGCAATAGACCACGAACAGGCTGTTTTTCGGGTAATCCGCCAGGGCTTCGGCGGTGAGCATGCGCCGTGGAATGTTGATCGCTCCGGGCACATGCCCGCGATCGAACGCCATAGGCCCGCGCACGTCGATCAGGACAAAATCCACTTCACCCGCCTGTTGGCTGCCATGGACGTCGGAACAATCGGTTTCGAAGGTCAGGCGGTTGCTGAAATGCATCAGGGCAATGGCGGACGAAGCGGCGGGGATTTCGCGAACCAGGCTGGTCATGGTTGTTTCTCCTGAATGTCGTTGGGTGTGAACAGACTTTATCCGCCCGCCACTTGCCGCTACAGTGGCGGACAAGACACTCACCGGGAATTTTCCGCCAAATGCACTCTACCCCTGGATTGGTCGCGATTCTGGCCTACGACGGCCTCTGCACCTTTGAGTTCGGCATCGCCGTCGAGATCTTCGGCCTAGCGCGGCCGGAGTTCGAGTTTCCCTGGTACGAACACCAGATCGTCGCCGTTGATCAGGGCCCGATGCGTGCCATGGGCGGCATCCAGGTATTGGCCGATGGCGGCCTGGAACTGCTCGGACAAGCCCGGACCATCATCATCCCTGGCTGGCGCGACCGTAACGCGGCGGTGCCCGAGGCGCTGATCAAGGCCCTCCGTCAGGCCCATGCCCAGGGTGCGCGATTGCTGTCGATCTGCTCGGGAGTGTTCGTGCTGGCGGCCACCGGCCTGCTCGACGGACACGGCGCCACCACGCACTGGCGCTACACCACGGAACTGGCGGAACGCTTCCCCAACATTCAGGTGGACCCGGACGTGTTGTATGTCGATTCGGGCCAGTTGATCACTTCGGCCGGCAGCGCCGCCGGCATCGACGCCTGCCTGCACCTGGTGGCGCGGGATTTCGGCACCCAGGTGGCCAACGCCGTGGCGCGGCGCCTGGTGATGTCGCCGCAGCGCACCGGTGGCCAGGCGCAGTTCATTCCCACGCCGGTCAGTCCTACACCGCGCAGCGATCTTTCCCGCGTGATGCAGTGGGCGCGGGAGCGTTTGCATGAACCGCTGGAGGTGCGCGATCTGGCCAGTGAAGCGGCGATGAGCGAGCGCACTTTTCTGCGCAGGTTCACCGAGGCCAGCGGCCAGTCACCCAAGAGCTGGTTGCAGCATGAACGCCTGGGGCGGGCCCGGGAGCTGCTGGAAAGTACCGACCAGAACACCGAGCAGATTGCCGAGCGTTGTGGTTATCGGTCGGTGGAGAGTTTTCGGGTGGCGTTCCGCAGTGTGGTCGGGGTGCCGCCGTCGGTGTATCGGGAGCGGTTTGGGCGTGGGGTCAAGGTCATTTCTTGAGGTGTTTTTGAGGCCCCCATCGCGAGCAGG
>NZ_JAIQWX010000269.1 GCF_020164475.1 Pseudomonas sp. REP124
AATTCAGCCTTCATACCGGCCAGGCGCCACATGTGCAGACCGTTTTCAATCCTGAACAGCATGCGAGTGTCCTCGCCCAGGCGCATGACCAGAAACAGCCCCATGGCCATCGCCGTGCCGTTCTGGGTCTGGATCAGGGCGGCGCCGAGACGGGTCATGGTCGCGGCCCAGGCGCCTTCGAGGTTGCTGGCCAACCGCTCGATGTTGCGCAGGGTGTCGGTGTCCAGAACCTTGGCCATGGCGGTACGGGTTTCGACGAGGTTTTCCAGGCTCAGCGCCGCCACCAGTTCCTGAATGCGCGTGAGGCTGTTGACTGCCGCCTCCAGACTCGGACTCCAGGCGTGGAACACCAGACGCAACAAGCCCGGATCGTTGCTGTTCACGTAGTCGACAAACTGTTTGGCGCCTTCGCTGCGGCTGCACTGGGCACTCAGGCAGGCGAGCGTCAGGGTTTCCAGCCACATGAGATGATCTTCGCGGCTCTGGTCGACAAACCAGGTGCCGCTCTCACTGCGGTGCAGGTAGGTTTTGCGATCGGCGTACAGCAATCGATGCCGCGTTTCGACCTGCTCGAAATGCTGCGGCGCTTCCTGATCCAGCCAATGGTTCATGCTCGCCAGATCGATGTATTGCCCGGCCTTGGCGGCGCCGCCGTCACCTTGCAGATTGCTGACTTTTTCCTGGCGATACTCGCGCACGACCTGTTGCGTCTCGTGGTGCAGTTCGTTCGGTATGAAGCTGCGCACCTTGCTCAACACCGCTTGCTCACGGCTTCGGACCTGGGCCAACAAGGTATCCGCCTCGGAGTGCCCGTACTGACGACCTCGTTGCTGGTTGATCCGGGTTTCTTCGGCCAAGAGGACGTTGAGTTGCTTCTGACTGTCGAGCAGCGTTTCGCCCTGTTCGGGCGTCAGTTGCAGGTCGTGTTCGCGATACCGGTAGTTGAGCAGGCCGGCCACTTGCGCGCCGTCTTCGGTGACCATGCTGCGGATAAAGCTAGCGACGGTCTGGCGCAGGCTATTGTCGGCGACCCATTCTTCGTGTTCCGCCTCGACCAACTCCTGTTCATGGTTGATATCACGCAGCACACCCAAATCATCATCCAGCGCAGCAAACACCGCATACAGCGGCCCCGCCTGACGCCTGGCTGCGTCCAGCCAGGCCTGAGTGGCGTCCACTTCCCATGGACTGGCGCTCCAGGCCCCCGGCTCAATTGACGGTATTTCGGGCGATTGGGCAGCGGCCGCGTTTTCACGCACGCGCAGAAACTCCGAGCTGGCGGCGAAGGCCTTGATGTTCTCCGTTGTGGGATCGGCGTACAGCACTTTGCCCAGTGCTTCCATGCCTTGGCGGTAGGCGGCACCGTTCTGCTGGTAATCGTGGGCCAGGGCGGCCTCGCGCACTTTGGGCATGAGTTCGGCGACCAGCTCCAGCGACTTGTCGAGCGGTGGGCAGTGTTTGGCTGAAAGGCGATCGGCGACCTCGGTGAGTTGGATCGGGCGCATGTGCTTGCCGCGTTCATCGGCGTTTTCAAGACTCTCGCAGGCGTCTTGCCCCAAGGGCATTTCGCTGTAGAGCATCCAGGCATCGTGGCACTTGTTCAGGGCAATCCCGGCCATTTCTCCGATGGGGATGGTGGAGTGGGGTTGTGTCAGCGGTTGTTCGAGCAACAGGCCGTCAGCGGCCACGGCATAACGTTTGAGCGGGCCTTCGACATGCCACAGATAAACGTACCCTCCACGCAATCGGCGCAGTGCCATCGGATGGCTTTGGGTCGGGCTGGGAGGCTGGAAATCCGTGTGTTCGGCGGCCTGCTCGGCCATCGCATAGCGGCTGGGGACGACGAAGATCTCCGCCTGCCGGGCCGGGCAAGTGCTGACCGGGCTCGACAGGTCTTCACTGCCAAGCTGAGTTCTTGCGACGTAATCAACCCTAGCGAGATTGCGGATTTTATCGAGTGCGGTGGGGGTCATGAAAAGGACTCCTTGTCAGTCTGCAGGCAGTGGCGATGCAGTTCTGCCCACAACGCATCAAGGCGTTGTTCGGCGTTGAGGGCTTGCTGTTGAAGAATGTCGCGGCAGGCCTGATGTTCGGGAGCCCCAGGAAAAGCGGTGCCACGCTGCGCAACCAGCGCAGCCCAGCGTAAAACCTCGTCGGGAGCCGAGTACCCGTAATGGGCGGCGCCTTCGCGGCAAGAGGCTGCCCATTGCTGCTGTTCGGCGGCCGAGTACTGGGTCAGGCAATCCGGAAGGCAGGTGCGTACGTGCTCCAGCAGTTGTTGATCACACACTTCCAGCTTTCCCTGGTTGATCTGTTGAAGCTGTTGTTCATCCAGATACAGCCAAGGACGCTCTGCGTATTGCTGTGTGTTTTGCCGATCCTGTTTACGGACGATCCACTCTTCTCCCTGATCATCTTTCGCTGGCAGTCGCACGCGGCTGATCGGCCCCATCATGCGATCTCGCTCGGCCGAGCTCAGGGCCGGCAGCCAATGACGCATGACACGCGGGTCGTAGTATCGAAACAGCAATGAAGCACCGCCGCGCACTCGCGCATGGAGCAGGCTGCGCAGATACTCAGCCAGCTCCAGCATGGGCGCGTCGCTCTCGAGCATCACCCCGGCATCGTGTTGCCAGTGGTCCATGAAAGCTTTTTCGAGTGGGCTGTCGGCACGCAGGACGACCAGAGCAGGACCCACATCGAACAACGCTCGATAGGGAGTTCCGTGATAGAGCCATTCGATCGTCGGGCTGCTATCCAGTCGGTATAAACGGGTCGGCAAGCTATCGATGCTGGCGCCGTCCAGAAGCAAATAACGTGAGATACCATGAGTCATTTCGCGGCTCCCAGCTTCTGACAGACTTCACACACCGGCTGAGCCGATGTGGCTGCCTTCTGCAGTGCCTGACGCAAGGCAGGAAGGAGCAAATCACCGGCCTTATCCGCATCCGCCTCCTTCAGCGGCCCCGGCAAAAGCGGCGCCGCCCCCGTACCAACCCCCGGGCTTCCGCCAGAGTTGAGCTTGATTAGCGGCCCGCTGATGGTCACGCCGCCGGCGTCGATCTTGATGAAGCTGCCGCCCGCCACCAGCGTCATCTCTGAGCCAGCCTCGAGCACCAGCTTCATGCCGCTTTTCAGGTGGATTTCCCGACCAGCCTCGACGAGCTGTCCGGTGCCGATCCTGACGTGCTGGTTGACACCCACCGTCAGGTGATCATCGGCGCGGGCTTCGGCTTTGCGGTCCGCATGGACCGTACGGTGTTCCTCTGCCTTGAACTCGCTGTAGCTGTTCTGTTCGACGGTGTCGTGCCGCTCGTTGCCGACGCGGATCTTCTGGTCGCGTTCGATGTTCTCGTCCCAGTCGCGCTGGGCGTGCAGGAAGATCTGTTCCTGGCCTTTCTTGTCTTCGATGCGCAGTTCGTTGGAACCGCCACCGCT
>NZ_JAIQWX010000027.1 GCF_020164475.1 Pseudomonas sp. REP124
GAATGACACACCGCTTTCGCGAGCAAGCCCGCTCCCACAGGGTTCTGTGTACACCTGAAAAATGAAAAAGCCCGATGCCATCTCTGGCACCGGGCTTTTGTACATCCGGCAAACGCTTACTCGCCGAGAATCTGACCCACAGTCGGATCCTTGAACAGACGCGTCAGCGCATCGCTCAACACATCGCTGACCAGCTTGGTGTTGGTCTCCTGGTTCGGCGCCATGCCGAAACGCTGGTCCAGGGAGGCGCCGTAACGGCCGCTGTAGCGACGGTTGGCGTTCTGCACGTCGGAGCGGAAGGTCGCGCCGATGGTTGCCTCGGTCACGTACATGCCCTCTTTAGGCGACTGATACTTCAGCTCGGCCAGGGTCACGGTCAGTTGCGGAGCGTTCATCGCATTGGCGGTCGGGGTGAAGCCCAGCAGGCGGACGGCGGCTTCGGCCTGAGCCTGCAGCTTTGGCAGAATCTGCTGGCCCTGCACGGTGATCGCGCTGGTTTCCGGGTACAGGCCGCCACGGGTGCCCAGGGTTGGCGACGGACGACCGTCGACCACACGCACCACCACCGGCTGACCATGACCTACCGGGGCAAGTTGCGCCGTCAGCTTCGGTTCCGGATTCAGTTGTTGCGGACTGTGGGCGCAGCCGACCAGCGTCAAGCTGGTCACAGTGATCAAACCGAACAACAGGCGTTGCAACATGCTCTTCTCTCCATAATCAGGCACAAACAGGTCGGCAGTATAGCGGTGGGCCGCCACGACGAACCAGTGCAACAATCAAGGATAACTCCTACATACCTTTCGGATTTATCACCTGTCACAGAGCTGTCACCGCCCATACACTCGCACGTCATGCCGCTCTGACAACCTTTGTCGCATATACCTCGAAAGGTTCCCCGCCATGCGTTTTCTTATCTCATTGTTCGCCCCACGCCCACTTCATCGCTGCTTCGCCCTGCTCGATCGCAACGGTCATTGCCAGGCATTCAAGCAATGCAGCCTGCAGCCTATGGGCGACGGATGGGTGGAAATCGATGAAATTCGCCTCAACTGGCTACATCAGCCACTGCCCGCCAGCGCCCGTGTCGTCCAGCAACAGGCACGCCCTCGAGTACGACAACTGTTGACCACCTGACCGGATGCCTAATAAAAGTCATTCAACACGCCCATTTCCCTGCGTTTCTTAGATACAATCTCCCCCCGATTATAAGGACGTCTCCTGATCGGGCCTCGCAACACCGTCAATGCTCCGGCATTGGCACTCCGCACCGCCCACAGAGAGCCGCCCACACAGATCGAGTGAAGCTGGCGCGCTTGCTGTTCCTCTGGCAAAACCTCCACTTTTCGCGAATCTGCAGAGCTGTCATTACGCTCGGTCACTGAGCTGTTTGCCCGATTTGCCCGTCATGCATTCCCTGGCGGCCAACCCTGCGGGCACGGTACCAGGCTGGGACAGCCCTTTTTTGAGGTTCACGTCTTCAAAAGAGCGTGAAAAAAACGGGTTTTCACAACTTCACAAGAGTGTGGCGAGCAAATGAATAGTTTTGCGTCTGGATATGCACCATTAGCGTCTACATCAGCCCGACGACACAGGACCGAGTACCTCACTAATACCGGAGCCTGAAGCCTGTCCGCTACGGATTTGGTTGCACGAACGGAGGTATCGACCATAAGTCGAATTGCCAGTCGCCCGTCGAAATGAGTTCATGTGAACTCTGATTAGACCCGGCAGGCAGCGTCCGTCGAAGTTGCAAAAAATTGCGAAGATTCGGACATGGCGATCCTGCCATGGGTACCTGGGGCAAACAGACACGCCCCGTCACTCCTGGCAGCCATGCCGTCAATTTGGTGCTGCAGATTTTGGAGACGCGTTAAATGGCGCATAACGAAGCAGTCGACGTAGTACTGGTTGGGGCCGGCATCATGAGTGCCACCCTCGCAGTACTGCTCAAAGAGCTCGACCCCGCGATCAAGCTGGAAGTCGTCGAGCTGATGGATTCCGGTGCCGCGGAGAGTTCCAACCCGTGGAACAACGCCGGTACCGGTCACGCCGGCCTGTGCGAGCTGAACTACACGCCGCAGTCTGCCGACGGCAAAGTCGACATCAAGAAAGCCGTGCACATCAACACCCAGTTCGAGGTGTCGAAGCAGTTCTGGTCGTACCTGACCAAAAAAGGCACCTTCGGTTCGTGCAAATCCTTCATCAGTCCGGTGCCGCACCTGAGCTTCGTTCAGGGCGACAAAGGCGTGTCGTTCCTCAAGGAACGCTTCAACGTGCTGAGCAAGCACCACGCCTTCAACGACATGGAATACACCGAAGACAAGGCCATCATGGCCGAATGGATGCCGCTGATGATGCCTGGACGCGACAAGGACGAAGTTCTCGCCGCCACTCGCGTGATCAATGGTACCGACGTCAACTTCGGCGCCCTGACCAACCAGTTGCTCAAGCACCTGACCGCAGCACCCGATGCCCAGGTCAAGTACTGCAAACGCGTGACCGGCCTGAAACGCAACAAAGCCGGCGGCTGGACCGTCAGCATCAAGGACGTCAACAGCGGCAACAGCCGTGAAGTCGATGCCAAATTCGTATTCCTCGGCGCTGGTGGCGCGGCATTGCCGCTGCTGCAGGCTTCGGGCATCGAAGAGAGCAAAGGCTTCGGCGGCTTCCCGATCAGCGGCCAATGGCTGCGTTGCGACAACCCGGAAGTGGTCAAGCACCACCAGGCCAAGGTCTACAGCCAGGCTGCGGTGGGTTCGCCACCGATGTCCGTTCCGCACCTGGACACCCGCGTCGTCGACGGCAAGAAATCCCTGCTGTTCGGACCGTACGCCGGTTTCACCACCAAGTTCCTCAAGCACGGTTCCTTCATGGACCTGCCGATGTCGGTTCGCGCCGGCAACATCGGCCCGATGCTGGCGGTGGCGAAAAACAACATGGACCTGACCAAGTACCTGGTCAGCGAAGTGATGCAATCGATGGAACAGCGTCTGGATTCCCTGCGCCGTTTCTACCCGGAAGCGAAAGCCGAAGACTGGCGCCTGGAAGTGGCCGGCCAACGGGTGCAGATCATCAAGAAAGACCCGAAAAAAGGCGGCATCCTGCAATTCGGTACCGAACTGGTCGCGGCCAAGGACGGCTCCCTGGCGGCACTGCTCGGCGCTTCGCCAGGCGCCTCGGTGACCGTTTCGATCATGCTGGAACTGATCGAAAAATGCTTCCCGGGCAAAGCCTCCGGCGAATGGGCTGCCAAACTGGCGGAAATCTTCCCGGCTCGCGAAAAAGTCCTGGAAACCGACGCTGCGCTGTATCGCAAGATCAACACGCAGAACAACGTCGCCCTGGAACTGGTTGAAGCCAGCAGCGAGACCGAAAGCTACGCTTGATTCGGCGCCATGAAAAAACGCCCCGTCCTCATTGAGAGCGGGGCGTTTTTTTGTGCCTGTTTTCTGTAGGAGCCGAGCTTGCTCGCGATGGCGATCTCAAGGACGCCTTCACCGGCAAGCCGTACTCCTACATTAACGGGATCAGCCGCGAGCTTTCTGGATCAGCTCGATGTATTCAGGCGCATTGCGCTGATCCTGGATCAGGGCAACGAAGTCATTCCCCTGCTCGTCCTTGCCATTGAGATCAAAGCCAGCCTCGATGAAGAAGGTCAGGAAACGTTCGAAATCGTCGATACGCAGGCCACGGTAGGCCTTGATCAGTTTGTGCAACGAAGGCGAAGTGGCGTCGACCGGTTCGAAATCGAGGAACAACTTGATCTGCTCATCGCCGATCTCGTCACCAATCACTTGTTTCTTATCTTTACGCATTGCCGACTCCAGCTCGCAGACATTTCACGGGGCGGGCAGTTTACCCCTGCGCGGGCCCGGCACTCAACGCGGACGAACGCTGCCGGTGTGCAGATCGGCCCAGATATGGCCGTTGGCGTAGCTGAGGAACTGGCAATACACGGTGTCATTGCGCAGCAAGTCCATGATCACCCGGTACTGCGCCAGCGGGTAATACAGCGTCAGGGTCTTGCTCTGCTCGTCGTAGACCGGCTTTTTCAGGCTTTTGCTCTCGCCATCGAAATTGACCAGCACCTGATTGATCGTCGCGCCCTTGTTCAGGGATTTGCCTTTGAGGCGAATCATCAATGGCGAAGTGACCGGGATCGGCTGCTGATTGGACTGACGCTGATTGCCGACCACCACCGAATACTCGGTGACTTGCAGCAATTGTTGCTGCTCGGGCTCGGCGTCACGCAGGGTCAGGTCATCCGGAGGCAAAAATTGCCCATGCATCGGCGCCGGTGCGGCGGCCAGGGGCAGGCTGAAGGTGAGCAGTAGAGCGGCGCAACAGCGAATCAAAGGGCTCATGACGGGCTCCGGGGGCGGGGCCGGGCACTTTAGCATGCGCTAGTGCACACATCTCACCTGTAGGAGCGAGCTTGCTCGCGATGGTCGTCAACGATGACGCTGGCTCCCTGACATCCCGCGGTGTCTGAACCACCATCGCGAGCAAGCTCGCTCCTACAGTGAAGGAATAACCATCAGTCGAACTGCGCACGCATCCAGGCGTGATACTCCGCGACGCCCGGTTCGCCCTCGCGCGGCGCCCAGTGTGCCAGTTCGCCCTCGCCTACCGGGCGATAAGGGCCGGCCTTGCACTCGAACATCAGGCTATCGGCCTCCAGCACCACCAGACCATGGAACACGCCGGTCGGCAAATCCACGCCTACACAGTCGCCGCCCGCCTGCAGAACCTGCTTTTTAACCACCGCGCCGGTCTCGTCGAAAATCAGCAGACCCAAGCGCCCCTTGAGGACCAGCAGGGTTTCGGCCTTGTTTTCACCCAAGTGACGATGAGGCGGGATATAGGTAGCAGGTTGCAAACCGACCGCCATGCGATGGCAGGCCTCTTCCATCTGGTGGAAGTTGTGGTGCTGACGCCCACGAGGATTGGCCCCGGCTTTCTCGGCCAATTCGGTGAACAGCGTTTGATCAAGAAAGCTCGGTGCGGTCATTGCTTACATTCCTTTAACGGCAAAAATCCCGTTGGCGTTGCGCCAGTAGCCTTTGTAGTCCATGCCGTAACCGAAGATATAACGGTCGATGCAGGGCAATCCGACGAAATCGGCCTTCAGGTCCGGGCGAGCCTTGCGGTCGTGGTCCTTGTCGATCAGCACGGCGGTGTGCACTTTACGGGCGCCGGCGTGGCGGCAGAAGTCGATGATCGCGCCCAGAGTGTGACCTTCATCAAGGATGTCATCGATGATCAGCACGTCACGATCGATGAAGGAGACTTCCGGCTTGGCTTTCCAGAACAGTTCGCCGCCGCTGGTTTCGTTGCGATAGCGAGTGGCGTGCAGGTAGGACGCCTCCAGGGGAAAGTTCAGATGGGTCAGCAGTTTGCCGGAGAAGATCAGGCCGCCGTTCATCACGCAAAACACCACCGGGTTGCTGTCCGCCAGTTGGTCGTTGATTTGTGCACCGACACGGGCGATGGCCGCCTCGACTTCAGCTTCGGTGTACAGGCAGTCAGCCTCTCGCATGATTTGACGGATATGCTCGAGATCAGCGGACATGGCGCTCTCCAGGGGAATAAGGGGGTACGGATTTGGAAAAGCGGGCAAAGGTACGCATCCCGCACGGCCAGATCAAGCCTTTGTGGACTAACGTACTCTAATGTCTATAGGACAACACCCTCGGATAGATTAATCTAGGCCGGTTTTTTTGCCCGCCGCCGGAGCCTTTCCCCATGCCTATTCTCGAGATCCGCCATCCGCTGATCCGTCACAAACTTGGCCTTATGCGCCGCGCAGACATCAGCACCAAGAATTTCCGTGAGCTCGCTCAGGAAGTCGGAGCCCTACTCACCTACGAAGCCACCAAAGACCTGCCGCTTGAAACCTACGATATCGATGGTTGGTGCGGCACCGTGTCGGTTGAGAAAATCGCCGGCAAGAAAATTACCGTGGTGCCGATCCTGCGCGCCGGTATCGGCATGCTCGAAGGCGTGCTCAGCCTGATCCCGGGCGCCAAGGTCAGCGCCGTGGGCGTGGCCCGCAACGAGGAAACCCTCGAAGCCCACACCTACCTGGAAAAACTGGTACCGGAAATCGACGAACGCCTGGCCATGATCATCGACCCGATGCTCGCCACCGGCGGTTCGATGGTCGCCACCATCGACCTTTTGAAGAAAGCCGGCTGCAAGGACATCCGCGCCATGGTGCTGGTCGCCGCACCCGAAGGCATCGCCGTGGTCGAGAAAGCTCACCCGGACGTAACCATCTACACCGCCTCCATCGACCAGAAGCTCAATGAACACGGTTACATCATCCCGGGCCTGGGCGATGCCGGCGACAAGATCTTCGGCACCAAGCAGAAGGACGCGTAACCATGCAGGATGAGTTCAACGATCCGCTCTGGCGCACGGTGCTGTCCGGCGCACAGATGCTGTTCGTGGCCTTCGGCGCCTTGGTGTTGATGCCGCTGATTACCGGTCTTGACCCGAAC
The DNA here is from genome assembly GCF_020164475.1 of Pseudomonas sp. REP124. Lineage (GTDB taxonomy): Bacteria > Pseudomonadota > Gammaproteobacteria > Pseudomonadales > Pseudomonadaceae > Aquipseudomonas. Next base: position 6,504 of record NZ_JAIQWX010000027.1, read on the forward strand.
GTGGCGCTGTTCACCGCAGGCCTGGGCACGATTCTGTTCCAGATCGTCACCGGGCGTCAGGTGCCGGTTTTCCTGGCGTCGAGCTTTGCGTTCATCACCCCGATCATCCTCGCCAAGGGCCAGTTCGGCCTCGCCGCTACCATGGGCGGCGTGATGGCGGCCGGTTTCGTCTACACCTTCCTGGGCCTTGCCGTGAAGATCAAAGGCACAGGCTTCATCGATCGCCTGCTGCCGCCGGTGGTGATTGGCCCGGTGATCATCTCCATCGGCCTGGCCATGGCGCCGATTGCCGCCAACATGGCGATGGGCAAGGCGGGTGATGGCTCGGAGCTGATTCATTACCAGACGGCGATGATGATCTCGATGCCCGCGCTGCTGACCACTTTGATCGTGGCCGTGTTCGGTAAGGGCATCTTCCGCCTGGTGCCGATCATTTCCGGCGTACTGGTGGGTTTCGCCATGTCGTTCTATTTCGGTGTGGTCGATACCGCAAAGATTGCCGCCGCACCGTGGTTCGCCATTCCTCAATTCACCGCTCCGGAATTCAACTGGCAGGCGATCCTGTTCATCGTCCCGGTGGCCCTGGCTCCGGCCATCGAGCACATCGGCGGCGTGATCGCAGTAGGCAGCGTGACCGGTCGCGATTACCTGAAGAAGCCGGGCCTGCATCGCACCCTGCTCGGTGACGGCATCGCCACCACCGCAGCCGGCCTGTTCGGCGGTCCGCCCAACACCACCTATGCCGAAGTGACTGGCGCGGTGATGCTGACCAAGAACTACAACCCGAAAATCATGACCTGGGCGGCGATCTTCGCCATCAGCCTGGCGTTCATCGGCAAATTCGGCGCGCTGCTGCAGAGCATTCCGGTGCCGGTAATGGGCGGGATTCTCTGCCTGTTGTTCGGCTCGATCGCGGCGGTGGGCATGAACACCCTGATTCGCCACAAGATCGATCTGGGCGAGGCGCGCAATCTGGTGATCGTTTCGGTGACCCTGGTGTTCGGGATCGGCGGCGTGCTCGTCGGTACCGGTACCGGTCCGGACGACTTCGGCCTCAAAGGCATCGCGCTGTGCGCGGTGGTGGCGATTGCGCTGAACCTGATTCTGCCAGGCAATGACAGCTGGAAGCACAAGAAGGCGGAAGAGCCGCTGCTCTAAAAACATTCGCGGGCAAGCCTTGCTCCTACAGGCAAACACAAATTCTGTAGGAGCAAGGCTTGCCCGCGAAGCTTTAAAGCTTTGTTGTGAATGAAATAGCTATCGCGAGCAGGTTCGCTCCCACAAGTTGAGCACCTTCACTGTGGGAGCGAGCCTGCTCGCGATCTTTCAAAGCGCCAAAGGCGCTCGCTCACACAACGCACTCAACGCATGCGCCCAGCGCGGGTCATCGTTGAGGCACGGCACCAGCACCAACTCCTCCCCTCCCGCCTCGCGGAACTGCTCCAGGCCGCGATCGCCGATTTCTTCCAGGGTCTCGATGCAGTCGGCCACGAAGGCCGGGCACATCACCAGAATCTTCTTCATGCCGCTTTTGGCCAGCTCATCCAGGCGCGCCTCGGTGTAGGGCTCGATCCACTTGGCGCGACCCAGTCGCGACTGGAACGACACCGACCACTTGCCGTCCGGTAGCCCCATGCGCTTGGCAAATTCCCGGGCGGTGCGCAGGCACTGACCGCGATAACAGGTCGCGACCACCTCCGGCGGTGCCCCCGCGCAACAATCACCGTGGCCATCGAAGCGGTGACCGGGGTTGAGTTTCGTCAGATGACGCTCCGGCAAGCCGTGGAAACTCAGCAGCAGGTGATCGTAATCCTGCTCCAGATACGGTTTGGCCGTGGCGACCAAGGCATCAAGGTATTCCGGTTGATCGTAGAACGGCTGCAGCACCGAGAGCTGTACATCGAGCTTCTTCTCGCGCACAACGCGCTTGGCTTCCTCGATCACCGTGGTCGTGGTGCTGTCGGCGAACTGTGGATAAAGCGGCGCCAACGTAATGCGTTTCTGCCCTTGGGCGACCAGGCGCAATAGCGTCGTTTCAATGGACGGCTCGCCATAGCGCATCGCCAACTCGACCGGGCCGTGATGCCATTGCGAAGTCATCGCCTGTTGCAGGCGCCGGCTGAGCACCACCAACGGCGAGCCCTCCTCCCACCAGATCGAGGCATAGGCGTGGGCCGACTGCTCGGGTCGCTTGATCAGAATCAGCGACACCAGCAAACGCCGCACCGGCCATGGCAGGTCGATCACGTAAGGATCCATCAGAAACTGATTGAGATAGCTGCGCACATCCGCCACCGAAGTGGAGGCCGGTGAGCCCAGGTTGACCAGGAGCAACGCGTGATCGGTCATGAAACGTCCTATTTCAGAGGCGGCTGGAGAGATCGTCCAGGGCCGCACGCAAATCAGTGAACTGGAAAATGTAACCCGCCTCGAGCAGGCGAGCCGGCATGGCTCGCTGACCGCCCAACAGCAGCAACGACAATTCGCCCAACCCGACCTTCAACGCAAGCGCCGGCATCGGCATGAACGCCGGACGGTGCAACACGCTGCCCAAGGTCTTGGCGAACTCGCGATTGCGCACCGGTTTCGGCGCGCAGGCATTATAGGGACCGTTGGCGTCATTGCGATGCAGAAGAAAATCGATCAAAGCGATTTGATCCTTGATGTGGATCCACGGCATCCATTGCCGACCGTTGCCGAGCGGCCCGCCCAGCCCCAGTTTGAACGGCAGCAACAGCCGCGACAAAAAGCCGCCCTCGGCCGACAGCACCAGCCCCGTGCGGATGAGAATGACGCGAATCCCCATGGCTTCCGCGCGCTGGGCCGTTTCCTCCCAGGCGATGCACAACTGGCTGGCGAAATCATCGATCACCGGCGGCGATTCTTCGGTCAGCTCACGCTCGCCGCCGTCGCCATACCAGCCCACGGCGGAACCGGAAATCAGCACCTGCGGTTTCTGCTCGCGACTTTCGAGCCAGGCCAGCAGGGTTTCGGTCAACGTGATGCGGCTGCTCCACAACAATGCCTTGCGCTTGTGTGTCCACGGGCGATCGGCGATCGGGGCGCCAGCGAGATTGACGATGGCATCGACGGGCTCCTGCCCGACCTCTTCAAGCCGCGCGATTCCACGCACTTGCGCACCACAGATTTTCGCCACTTTTGCAGGCGTGCGACTCCAGACAGTCAACCGATGCCCCTGGCTCGACCAGTGCCGACAGAGCTGACGTCCTATCAAACCAGTACCGCCGGTCAGCAATATGTGCATGACTTCTTCCTCGCGTGGCGTTTTACCCTGATCACTAGTCTATTTTTATAAGCAAGGGATCTTTGATATCGGGCAGTGTCTGTGTTTAACAATAGGCCAAGCTGTCAGAACGAGAACACACCAAGTTGTACCAAAAAACAAAATTGTACAGGTTTTAACCACGGCGTAGTCTGTACAGAAAGGTAAACGAGGCCCCTATGACTGTACCTATCGCAATCATCGGCACCGGCATTGCCGGGCTATCAGCCGCCCAGGCCCTGACTGACGCAGGGCATGTCGTGCAATTGTTCGATAAAAGCCGCGGCAGTGGCGGACGCATGTCGAGCAAGCGCAGCGATGCGGGCGCTCTGGACATGGGGGCGCAATATTTCACCGCTCGCGACCGCCGCTTCGTCACCGAAGTCCAGCGCTGGCAAGCCAACGGCTGGGTCGCCGAATGGACGCCGCAGCTGTACACCTACCACGGTGGGCGACTCGATCTGTCGCCGGACGAACAGACGCGCTGGGTCGGCACGCCGCGCATGAGCGCGATCACCCGCGCCCTGCTCGGCGATCTGGAAGTGCATTTCGCCTGTCGCATCACCGAGGTCTATCGCGGTGAAGAGCACTGGCATTTGCAGGACGCCGAAGGCTACACCCACGGGCCGTTCAGCCACGTCGTGGTCGCCACGCCCGCCCCGCAGGCAACCGCGCTGCTGGCCTCCGCGCCGAAGCTCGCCGGTGCCGCCGCCGGAGTGAAAATGGACCCGACCTGGGCCATCGCCCTGGCGTTCGAAACCCCGCTGGATACGCCCATGGAAGGCTGCTTCCTGCAGGACAGCCCACTCGACTGGCTGGCACGCAACCGCAGCAAACCCGGACGCGACAATACCCTGGACACCTGGGTGCTGCATGCCACCAGCGCCTGGAGCCGCCAGCACATCGACCTGCCCAAGGAAGCGGTGATCGAGCAATTGCACGGCGCTTTCGCCGAGTTGCTGCACAGCGCCATGCCCGCACCGAGCTTCAGCCTCGCCCACCGCTGGCTCTACGCCCGCCCGGCGAGCAATCACGAATGGGGCACGCTGGCCGACGCCGACCTGGGGCTGTATGCGTGTGGCGACTGGTGTCTGTCCGGACGCGTGGAAGGTGCCTGGCTCAGTGGCCAGGAAGCTGCTCGAAAGCTGCATGAGCATTTGCAGACGCACTGAATTTCGAATGTAGGAGCTGCCTTCGGCAGCCCCTACAAAGCCCGCTACGCCGCAACAAACCTGTACAAACAATTTGACTTGCACACCTTTGAATCTATGATGAACTTGAGTTGTACAGAAAAACTTATCTGTACAGGTTTTGATTCCGAGGTACTCCCATGCCCCTGCCCGCCGCCAAACCGAAAATCGCTATCAGCGCCTGCCTGATGGGCGCCGAGGTGCGCTACAACGGCGGACACAAGGCATCACGACTCTGCAGCCAGACCCTTACCGATTACTTCGATTTCGTGCCGGTCTGCCCGGAAGTCGCCATCGGCCTGGGTATTCCCCGTGAACCTATCCGGCTGGTGGGCGATGCCGATCAACCCGAGGCGGTTGGCACCGTCAACCCGGAACTCAACGTCACCCGATCATTGGCCGAATACGGCCAACACATGGCGTCGGAACTGGACGACATCTGTGGCTACATCTTCATGCAGAAGTCGCCGTCCTGTGGCCTGGAGCGGGTCAAGGTCTACCACGCCAACGGAGCTCCGCACGGCAGCGGCCAGGGTATCTACGCCCAAGCCTTTTGCGCGCAGCACCCTGACTTGCCGGTGGAAGAAGACGGTCGACTGAACGATCCGGTCTTGCGGGAGAACTTTCTCACCCGGGTTTTCGCCTATCACGCCTGGCAACAACTGCTGCAGGAAGGCCTCAGCCGTCGCGGCCTCACCGATTTTCATGCGCGCTACAAATACCAACTGATGGCGCACAACCCTGAGCAATACAAAGCCCTGGGCAAGCTGCTGGGCAGCATGGGCGACACCGACCCACAAATTTTGGGCCCGCGTTACTTCAGCGAATTGATGACCGCCCTGAAACGCTGCGCCACCCGTGGCACCCACACCAATGTCCTGCAACACATAAGCGGTTATCTCAGAGAGGCGATAAGCGCCGAGGACAAACAGGAAGTGCAGCACGTGATCGGCCAGTATCGCCACGGCATCGTGCCGCTAGTGGTGCCGCTGACCCTCCTCAAGCATCACTTTCGCCAACACCCGGATCCGTACATTGCGCAGCAGGTCTATCTGCAACCGCATCCGGAGAACCTCAGTTTGCGAAACGCCATTTAATGAAAGACCGTCCTGACAGCAGCGCCAGCGAAGATCTCGGCGCCGACTTCAAGAAAGCCCTCGACGAAGGCTGGCTGCCCATTCGAGAAGTGGCCCGCCAGACGGGCGTCAACGCCATCACCCTGCGCGCCTGGGAGCGGCGTTATGGCCTGATCGTGCCGCAGCGCACGCCCAAGGGGCATCGGTTGTTCTCGGCCGAACATGTACAGCGCATCCACAACATCCTCACCTGGCTCAACCGCGGCGTCGCCGTCAGCCAGGTCAAGCAGTTGCTCGATACTCCACAAGCGATCAGCGAACCGGTGGAAAACGATTGGCAGCGACTGCGCCAGACCCTGCTGCAAGCGGTGACGCGATTGGCCGAGCGCAGCCTGGACGACACCATCAATCAGGCCATGGCGCTGTACCCGCCGAGGACCTTGTGCGAACAGTTGCTGATGCCCTTGCTGGCGGACCTGGAGCAGCGCTGGCAGGGCCAATTTGGTGCACAAATGGAGCGGGTCTTTTTTTATTCGTGGCTACGCAGCAAATTCGGCGCGCGCATCTACCATAACAACCGCCAGTTACACACTTCGCCCCTGCTGTTGATCAATCACTCCGACCTTCCGCTGGAGCCGCATCTGTGGCTCACCGCGTGGCTGATCAGCAGTGCCGATTGCCCGGTGGAAGTGTTCGACTGGCCGCTGCCCGCCGGTGAACTGGCGCTGGCGGTGGATCATCTGCAGCCCCGGGGCGTACTGCTGTATTCCAGCAAAGCCATGAACCTTTCGCAGCTGACGAAACTTTTGAACGGCGTCAGCTGCCCAAAAATGATCGCCGGACCAACGGTGTGCATTCACCACGCCGAGTTGTCCGAAAGAATTTCCGAAACTTGCGAGCTGTACCTGGCTGAAGACCCGTTATCGGCTCACCAGGCACTGATTCAGCGTGGGCTCATTTAATGCGGGCGTGTACATGCAATTGATCTGGCTGCGCTGCGACTTGCGCGTGAACGACAACACCGCCCTCTCGGCCGCAGCCGCGGCCGGGCCTTGCGTTGCGGTGTATCTGCTGAGTCCCGGGCAATGGAAGGAGCACGACGATGCAGCCTGCAAAGTGGACTTCTGGCTGCGTAACCTGCAACAGCTGAGTTCGGCGCTGGGCAAGCTGAACATTCCGCTGTTGATCCGCACGGCTTCGCACTGGGATCAGGCGCCGAAGGTACTGCTCGAACTGTGCCGGCAACTGAAGATCGAGGCCGTGCATTTCAATGATGAATACGGCGTCCACGAAAGCCGGCGCGATGCGGCGGTGAGCGAAAAGCTGCAAGGCGAAGGCATCGCCGTGCACAGTTATCTCGACCAGTTGCTGTTCCAGCCCGGCAGCGTGCTGACCAAAACCGGCACCTACTTCCAGGTGTTCAGCCAGTTCCGCAAGGTCTGCTACGAACGCCTGCATCAATCGCTGCCGCACCTGGTGAAAGCGCCCAAGGCGCAACAGCCGTTGAAGCTTGCCAGCGACGAGATTCCCGAACACATCAGGGGCTTTGCCCCGCCCAGCGATCAACTGCGCGATTTTTGGCCGGCCGGCGAGGCTGAAGCGAAGCGTCGCCTGGACAGCTTCACCGATGCTCAGATCGAACACTACCTGGACGAACGGGACTTCCCGGCGAAACCCGGCACCAGCCAACTGTCGGCTTATCTCGCCGCCGGGGTGATTTCCCCACGCCAGTGCCTGCATGCCGCGCTGCAATCCAATCAATGGGAATTCGACAGCGGTAAAGCCGGCGTATCGACCTGGATCAATGAATTGCTCTGGCGCGAGTTCTACAAACACATTCTGGTGGGCTACCCCAGGGTCTCCCGCCACCGTGCCTTCCGCCCGGAAACCGAAGCCCTGGTCTGGCGCGACGCGCCGGATGATCTTGCCGCCTGGCAGGAGGCCCGTACCGGCTTGCCGATCATTGATGCGGCCATGCGCCAATTGCTGGAAACCGGCTGGATGCACAATCGACTGCGCATGATCGTGGCCATGTTCCTGACCAAAAACCTGCTGATCGACTGGCGAGAAGGCGAGCGCTTTTTCATGCGTCACCTGATCGATGGCGACCTGGCCGCGAACAACGGCGGCTGGCAGTGGAGTTCATCGACCGGCACCGATTCGGCGCCCTACTTCCGCATTTTCAATCCGCTGAGCCAGTCGGAAAAATTCGATGCCCAAGGCCTGTTCATCAAACACTGGCTGCCGGAACTGGCCGCTCTCAACAAAAAAGAAGTGCATAACCCGGCCGTCAACGGCCTGTTCGGTGTCGCGGACTACCCGTCGCCGATCGTCGACCTGCACGCCTCCCGCGCAAGGGCCCTGGCCGCCTTCAAGAACCTGCCCCCACGGCAAAACGCTGGAGGCGATCATCAATAACCACGACTTTCCTGGCTTTCGGCGTCGCTTGAATGCCGGGCCACTGTTTTTTGATCTGTTATCGATTTGGGATCGGGGAACCCCTCGGTCAAGAAGGAGCACGGGATGAGTATTACGCCTCCACGACGATACTGGCTGACGGGAGCAGGCAACGGCCTGGGTGCCTCGCTGGCCGAGGAGATATTGAAAAGCGGTGCCCACCTGGCCGTCAGTTCACGCTCACTGGCGCCATTGAAAGTCCTCTCGCAACGCTATCCGGGGCAAGTGCTGGTGCTCACTGGCGATATGACCGACAGCCAGACGGTACGCGAGACAGGCGAGCAGATCGCCGAGGTCTGGGGTTCTCTCGACACGCTGATTCTCAATGCCGGCACCTGTGAATACGTGGATGCCAAACAGTTCGATGCCTCGATCGTCGAACACATCGTGCGCACTAACCTGCTTGCCAGCAGCTACTGCGTCGAAGCTGCGCTGCCGTTGCTGCGGGGTGGGATCGCACCGCACCTGGTGGGTCTGGCAAGCCCGGTGACCTATCTGCCGCTCCCACGCTCGGAGGCCTACGGCAATGCCAGGGCGGGCTTGCGTTCCTTGTTCGAATCCATGCGCCTGGACGTGGCATCGCAGGGTGTCGAAGTCACCGTGGTCAGCCCCGGCGCGCTCGACTCTTCGCCCACCAGTAAAACAGACCCGGCGACACCTCTCTTCGGGTCCGCCGCGAAAGCTGCACGTCACATCTTCGAAAAACTCAAAAGCCGTCCACTGGAGATCCACTTTCCGGGCGTGACCGTCGCCGACCTGTGGCCGATGGCGAAACTGCCGGGCAAAACAGAACTGACCATCGGCAAGAGCATGGTGCGCGGCAGTCCGCCGATCGTGGATTTGCCATAAGCCTACCGCCCCTGACGAATGCGGCGCAGCGTCCGTCAGGGCTTTCACACTCAGTCGGGGTGATGGCTTACACTGCGCGCCATGAAAACCATTCCCCATCTGCAAATCGCCGAATCGGCCGTGACCTGCTCGAGCTGTGCGGCCTGTTGCTGCCAGTTGGAAGTGATGCTGATCACCGACACAGGCGTGCCCGAGCGGTATATCGACACCGATGAATGGGGTGGGGAAGTCATGCTGCGCCTGGATGACGGCTGGTGCGCCGCGCTGGATCGCGACACGATGATGTGCACCATCTACGAAAAACGCCCGCTGATCTGCCGGGAGTTCGAGATGGGCGCGCCGGAATGCCTGGATGAGCGTGAGGGGATTGCGACGGCGTATCGCTGAATGCGTCTGCCCCCTGTAGGAGCGAGCATGCTCGCGATGGACTTCAAGACACCGCGGGGCGTCAGGCTCCCAGCGCTATCGTTGACGACCATCGCGAGCATGCTCGCTCCTACAGGTAAAGCGGCTTACAACGGCATTGTGTAATGCAACGCGTAGCTCTCTACCCCATCGTTCGGGCTGCTGATCCCGGCATTGGAATAGTGCGTCGCGCGAATGCCGACTTCGTGTCCGCCGGCAAAACGCAGGCCGACACCGAATCGATCTTCGAACTGAAAGGCTCCGCCCAGTTTGTTGTCTTCGAGTTCAGTGTTGGCAAACAGCGCAACACCCACACCGAGCTCAACATAAGGCTTGACGTTCTGGCCCGCAAATTCGTAAACGAACACAGGCGAGAAGGACAGGCTGTGGTTGCTGGAGGTCTCGTCGCCTTCCCAATAGGTATAGGCGCCGCTCCAGTAACCGGTGAGTCGACCGACGTCGGTCTGCCACCAGCTTTTGTCCCAATCGAATTGCATGCCCAGACGATAAGTCATGGTCGAATCGCTGGTCTGACCGACCCCGAACTCCACCCCCGCCGCCTGTGCCGTAAAACTTTGCCCCAACAACGCAGCCGCAATCGCGGCCAAACAGAACAGTCGCTTCATAGAAACATCCTTTTCCGAACGATTTCGTTTGGTTTTTTTTAGATTTGACGCTCACAGCTATAGAAGTCGACGGTTTATCAGAAGTTCACCCTAATTTCGAATTTCCCCAAACTACCTTTCAAAGCTTTGCACAACACCGCAGTTATGCCACAGGATCGGCAATATTTTTGTGAAATGCGCAGGGTCGGCGCTGCTCCAGAATTGCGCCTGGCGGGCAGGTCCTTCGGCGAGCAATTCGCGCTCGGCCAGCAGGCGCTGGAGTTGTCGCGCGACGGCGGCTCCGGTGTCGATCAGGCTGATGTCATCGGGGATCATCTGCTTGAGCAGCGGCTTGAGAAAGGGGTAATGGGTGCAGCCGAGAATGATGGTGTCGGCGCCAGCGGCGAGCAGCGGCCGAACATAGCTTTCCAGCAATTGGCGCAAGGCCGCGCTATGCAGATCGCCACTTTCGATAAGCTCCACCAGTCCAGGGCAAGGCTGGGTGATCACTCGCACATCGCTGGCGAAGCGGTCGAGCAATGCGGCGAATTTGGCGCTCTGCAGAGTGCCTGTGGTCGCCAGCACACCGACTACGCCGGTGCGGGTCGCGGCTGCGGCCGGCTTGACCGCAGGCTCCATACCGACGATGGGCCATTCGGGGTAATCGCGCCGCAGATCCGCGACACCGGCAACGGTGGCGGTATTGCAGGCGAGCACCAACGCCTTGGCGCCCTGCCCTTGAAAGAAGTCGGCAATGGCACTGCAACGCTGCTGGATGAATTCCGGCGACTTTTCGCCGTAAGGAATATTGCCGCAATCGGCGACGTACAACAGCGATTCGTTGGGCAGCAAGCGCTGGATCTCGGCCAGCACCGAAAGCCCGCCGACACCGGAGTCGAAAACGCCGATCGGCGCTTCACGCATGCGTTGAGCCACAGACACTGCAGCCCGGGTCACGCTTGACCCGCAACTCGCGAAAACGCGAGCCCAGCGCATCGATCAACAGCAGGCGTCCCACCAGCGGCTCGCCGAATCCAGCCAGCAACTTCAGCGCTTCGAGCGCCTGCAAGCTGCCCACCATCCCCACCAACGGACCGACGACACCAGCTTCGCTGCAGGTCAGTTCGGCCTCGCTGCCGTGCCCGTACAGACAGTGGTAGCACGGACTCTCGGGGCGGCGCGGATCGAACACCGACAGCTGCCCCTCAAGACGAATCGCCGCGCCGCTCACCAGCGGTTTGCCCGCCACGACGCAAGCGGCATTGACCGCTTCGCGGGTGGAAAAATTGTCGGAACAATCGAGGACCAGATCCACCCCGGCCACCACCGCCGCGAGCGAGTCCTCATCCAGCGCTGCTCGATGGGCCACCAGCCGGACTTCGGGATTGATCGCCGTCAGGCGCTTGATCGCCGAATCGACTTTGGTGGTGCCGACGCTGTCGGTGTCGTGAATGATCTGGCGCTGCAGGTTGGTCAGGTCGACCGTGTCGAAGTCCGCCAGATGCAGCTCACCGACACCCGCCGCCGCGAGGTACAGCGCCACCGGAGCGCCAAGACCGCCCAGACCGACGATCAGCACGCGACTGTCCTTGAGTTTCAACTGACCGTCGATGTCGATGTGGGCCAACAGGATCTGTCGGCTGTAGCGCAGCAATTCCTGATCATTCAGCACGGCAGGCGTCCCAGACTGATGCGTTGGTGGCCGCCCAGGTCGGTGCGGCTGTGGACTTCTTCGAAGCCGCGGGTCAGCAGCAAATCGCGCACTGCCTCGGCCTGATCATAACCGTGTTCAAGCATCAACCAGCCACCGGTTTCCAGATGATCCGGCGCCTGATCAATGATCAAACGCAGATCGTCGAGCCCGTCGGCACCGGCCACCAATGCACTGGCCGGCTCGAAGCGCACGTCCCCCTCGACCAGATGCGGATCGGCGGCGGCAATATAAGGAGGATTGCTGATGATCAACTGGAAACGCTGGCCTTGCAGCGCACTGAACCAGTGACTGCTGAGCACTGTGGCGTTGTTCAAATGCAGGCGTTGGCGATTGCGTTCGGCCAGAGCGACTGCTTCGAGCACGCGGTCCACACCGGTGACTTTCCACCCCGGACGTTCACTGGCCAACGCCAGTGCGATGGCGCCGCTTCCGGTGCCCAGATCCAGGACCTTGGCCGGTGTGGCGGGCAACAGTTCTAGGGCGGCTTCCACCAGCAACTCGGTGTCCGGACGCGGAATCAGGGTGTGCGGTGCGACTTCCAGGTCGAGCTTCCAGAAGCCCTGCTGCCCGAGAATGTAAGCCACCGGCTCACCGCCACGACGGCGCTGCAGATAATTGGAGAACGTCAGCGCCGCTTCACTGGGGACGATGCGCTCGGGCCACGTGTGCAGAAAGCTGCGGGACTTGCCCAGCGCAGCCGCCAGCAACAATTCGGCATCCAGACGCGCAGTGGGCGAGTCAGGCAGATCGGCGGCGCGCAACAGACTGGCGATGATCGTCATTTACTCACCTATCGCTGCCAATTGATCGGCCTGATACTCGGCCAGCAACGGCTCGATCACCGCATCGACACCCCCGGCGAGGATTTCGTCGAGCGAGTACAGCGTCAGGTTGACGCGGTGATCGGTCACACGACCCTGGGCAAAGTTGTAGGTACGGATGCGTTCGGAACGGTCACCGGAACCCACCAGCAACTTGCGCTCGCTGGCAATGGCGTTGGCGGCGGCGCTGGTCTGCTGATCGTTGAGCTTGGCCGACAGCCAGGACATCGCCCGCGCACGGTTCTTGTGCTGCGAGCGCTCTTCCTGGCACTCGACCACGATGCCGGACGGCAAGTGGGTGATGCGGATCGCCGAATCGGTCTTGTTGACGTGCTGACCACCGGCGCCGGAGGATCGATAGGTATCGATGCGCAGGTCCGCCGGGTTGATCTCGATGGCTTCCTGCTCGTCAGGCTCGGGCAACACGGCCACGGTGCAAGCCGAGGTGTGGATCCGACCTTGGGATTCGGTTGCCGGAACGCGCTGCACGCGGTGGGCGCCGGATTCGAATTTCAGTTTGCCGTAGACGTTCTCGCCTTCGACCCGGGCGATGACTTCTTTGTAGCCGCCGTGCTCACCCTCGTTTTCCGAGAGAATTTCCACGCGCCAGCCGCGGCGCTCGGCGTAGCGCGAATACATGCGGAACAGGTCGCCGGAAAAGATCGCCGCCTCGTCGCCGCCGGTACCGGCGCGGATTTCGAGGAACACGTTACGTCCATCGTTCGGATCCTTGGGCAGCAACATGCGTTGCAGGCTGGCTTCCAGTTCGACCAGTTGCTCCTTGGCTTCGCGGACTTCTTCCACGGCCATTTCGCGCATGTCCGGGTCGCTGTCCTTGAGCAGAGCCTGGGCGCTTTCGAGGTCGCCCTGCACTTTGAGCATCTGTTGATAGGCGCTGATGATCGGTTCGACTTCCGCGTATTCCTTGGAATAGGCGCGGAATTTGGTCTGATCGGAAATGATCTCGCCGTCGCCCAGCAAGGCGGTCAATTCCTCGAAACGGTCCTGGAGAATGTCCAGCTTTTTAAGCAGTGACGCTTTCATTGCGATTTCTTATCCGAAAAGCTTTCCGATGAGCCCTCATTGAGGGCAAAGAGTTCCTGGGCCATCGCCAGCGCATCGAGGCGCCCTTCGGCAGAGAGCTTTTTCAACTGCACGCTTGGGGCGTGCAACAGTTTATTAGTCAGGCCACGGGCCAGTTGCACCAGTACCTCTTCGGCACTGCCGCCGTTGGCCAGCAGGCGCTGGGCCTTTTGCAGTTCTTCGTCACGCAGGCGTTCGCTCTGTTGACGATAGGCCTTGAGCACGTCCACCGCCGCCAACTCACGCAGGCGGACCATGAAATCCTCGGCGCCGACCGAGACCATTTCTTCGGCGGCCTGCGCGGCGCCCTGACGGCTCTTGAGGTTCTCGGCGACCACTTCGTGCAAATCGTCGACGCTGTAGAGGTAAACGTCGTCCAACTCGCCGACTTCAGGTTCGATATCCCGGGGAACGGCAATGTCCACCATGAAGATCGGCTTGTGCTTGCGCAGTTTCAGGGCACTTTCCACGGCGCCCTTGCCAAGGATCGGCAATTGGCTGGCGGTCGAACTGATGACGATATCGCTGCGCACCAGCTCTGCCGGAATGTCGGACAGCAGCACCGCATGGGCGCCGAACTGTTCGGCCAGGATGCTGGCGCGTTCCAGCGTGCGGTTGGCCACGACGATGCGTTTTACGCCCAAGTCATGCAGATGGCGGGCGACCAGGGTGATGGTCTCGCCAGCGCCGATCAACAGGGCCTGACTACGTTGCAGGTCGCTGAAAATCTGTTTGGCCAGGCTGACCGCGGCAAACGCCACGGAAACCGGGTTTTCGCCAATGGCGGTGTCGGTACGTACCTGCTTGGCCGCGTTGAACGTGGCCTGGAACAGCCGCCCGAGCAACGGACCGACGGTGCCGGCTTCGCGGGCCACGGCGTAGGCCGACTTCATCTGGCCAAGGATCTGCGGTTCGCCCAACACCAGCGAGTCGAGCCCGGAGGCGACGCGCATCATGTGACGAACTGCCGCATCATCTTCGTGTATATAAGCGCTTTCGCGCAGCTCTTCGAAGCTCAAATGGTGGTATTCGGCCAGCCAGCGCAGCACGATTTCGGCCGACAGGTGATCCTGTTCTATATAGAGTTCACTGCGATTGCAGGTGGAGAGGATCGCAGCTTCGCGGCTGTCGGTGAGTCGGCAGAGCTGCTGCAGGGCCTCAACCAGCTGCTCAGGGGTAAAGGCCACGCGCTCGCGGACGTCTACTGAAGCAGTCTTGTGGTTAATACCGAGTGCGAGGAAGGCCATTCAAAGTCGCTGATGGTGACGTGAAGCCGGCAATTGTCCTACTTCGTCAGATTCAGGACAACTACCCGATATCTATCGCCCCGGTAGAGATCGCCGGCGATTGCGAGACGTTCTCGTTTAAGCGGACGCCATCGCGGTGAAATCGGTAAATTGGCGGGCCGGTTATGTTTGACCGAAAGCTTGTGTCATGATGGCCCGACCGCAGGTTAGTCGCCCTCTTCCTATATGAATAGATCCTCCGCGTTGCTCCTCGCTTTTGTCTTCCTCACCGGCTGCCAGGCCATGGCCCCGGTATCGCCCGATGGCGCCTCGCCAGTCGAAGACAGCACTCCGGCACCTGAAAAACCCAAGGTTTACAGCTCCTTCAGCCAGGACACGGTCTTCAGTCTGCTGAGCGCTGAACTTGCAGGTCAGCGTAATCGCTTCGACATTGCCCTGGACAATTACGTGACCCAGGCGATCAACACCCAGGATCCGGGCGTGTCCGAACGGGCATTTCGCATCGCCGAGTACCTGGGCGCCGACCAGCCGGCCCTGGACACTGCATTGATCTGGGCCAAAAACGCCCCGGACGATCTCGAGGCGCAACGGGCCGCCGCCGTGCAACTGGCGCGCGCCGGGCGTTATGACGACTCGATGGTCTATATGGAGAAAGTCCTGCAGGGCAAGGGCGACACCCATTTCGACTTTTTGGCTCTGTCCGCGGCGGATACCGACCAGGACACCCGCAACGGTCTGATGAAGAGTTTCGACCGTCTGCTGCAACGTCACCCGAACAATGGCCAGCTGATCTTCGGCAAGGCCTTGCTGCTGCAGCAGGATGGCGACTCCCGCGCAGCGCTGACCCTGCTGGAAGACAATCCGCCGGAGGACGGCGAAATCGCCCCGATTCTGCTGCGCGCTCGCCTGCTGCAATCCCTCGGCCGCAGCGATGAAGCCCTGCCGCTCTTGCAAAAAAGCATCAAGAAGTACCCGGACGACAAGCGGCTGCGCCTGACCTACGCGCGCATGCTGGTCGAACAGGACCGCATGGATGACGCCAAGGCCGAGTTCTCCAGCCTCGTCCAGCAATACCCGGAAGACGACGAACTGCGTTATTCACTGGCGCTGGTCTGCCTGGAAGCCAAGGCGTGGGATGAAGCCAAGGGCTACCTGGAAGACCTGATCGCCCGGGAAAGCCACGTCGATTCAGCGCACCTGAATCTGGGCCGGATCGCCGAAGAGCGCAACGATCCACAGGGCGCTCTGATCGAATACGGCCAGGTCGGACCTGGCAACGACTATCTGCCGGCGCAATTGCGTCAGGCCGATATCCTGATGAACAACGGCAAGACCGCCGAAGCCCAGAGCAAACTGGCCGCCCAGCGCGACGAACAACCGGACTACGCGATCCAGTTGTATCTGATCGAATCCGAAACCCTGGCCGCCAACAAACAAGGCGACAAGGCCTGGCAGGTTCTGCAAAAGGCGCTGCAGCAATATCCGGATGATCCGAACCTGCTGTACACCCGGGCAATGCAGGCGGAAAAACGCAATGACCTGGCGCAAATGGAGAAAGACCTGCGCCTGATCATCAAACGCGACCCGGACAATGCGATGGCACTGAACGCCCTCGGCTACACCCTGTCCGATCGTACGACCCGTTATGCCGAAGCCAAGGCCCTGATCGAACAGGCACACCAGATCAATCCGGAAGATCCGGCGGTACTCGACAGCCTCGGCTGGGTGAATTTCCGCCTAGGCAACCTGGACGAAGCCGAACGCCTGCTGCGTCAGGCCCTGGAACGCTTCCCCGATCAGGAAGTCGCCGCACACCTGGGCGAAGTCCTGTGGGCCAGCGGCAAACAGCGCGAAGCTCGGCAAATCTGGGACAAGTTCCTCAAGGCACAACCCGACAGCCCTATCCTGCGCAGCACCATCAAGCGCCTGACCGGTTCAGAGACTCTCTAAAATCATGTTTTTGCGTCACATCATCGTTTTCAGCTTCATCGCCCTGCTCGCCGGTTGTGCGGGTTTCAGTGCCCGCGAATCGGTCGAGGGGCACGGCAACCCCGCGCAGTGGCGCGAACACAAAGAGCAGTTGACCAACCTGGACGGCTGGCAGATCGACGGCAAGATCGGCATTCGCGCACCGAAAGACTCGGGCAGCGGCACGCTGTTCTGGTTGCAGCGCCAGGATTACTACGACATTCGCCTTTCCGGCCCGCTGGGTCGCGGTGCCGCTCGCCTGACCGGTCGGCCGGGCAAGGTGTCGCTGGAAGTCGCCAACCAGGGTCGCTATGAGGCTCCGAGCCCGGATGCGCTGCTCGAAGAACAACTGGGCTGGAAGTTGCCGGTGTCCAATCTGGCCTGGTGGGTGCGCGGGCTGCCGGCGCCGGCCAGCAAGAGCCGCCTGACGCTGGACGGCGACAGTCGCTTGGCCAATCTGGAGCAGGATGGCTGGCAGGTCGAATACACCGCCTACACCGAGCAAAATGGCTACTGGTTGCCCGAGCGGATCAAGCTGCACGGCACAGACCTTGATGTCACGCTGGTGATCAAGGCCTGGCAACCGCGCAAGCTGGGGCAATGAGATGTCGACCCCTCGCCTGACACTGCCCTCCCCGGCCAAGCTCAATCTGATGCTGCACATTCTCGGTCGCCGTGAAGACGGTTATCACGAATTGCAGACGCTGTTTCAGTTCCTCGATTACGGCGACGAAATCACCTTTGCCCTGCGCGAAGACGGGGTGATCCAGCTGCACACCGAATTCGAAGGCGTTCCTCATGACAGCAATCTGATCGTGAAGGCGGCAAAAAAGCTTCAGGAACAATCGGGCTGCACCCTGGGCATTGATATCTGGATCGACAAGATCCTGCCCATGGGCGGCGGGATCGGTGGCGGCAGTTCGAATGCCGCAACCACCCTGCTGGGTCTCAACCATCTCTGGCAACTGGGCTGGGATGCAGACCGGCTGGCCGCGCTGGGCCTGACGCTGGGGGCCGACGTTCCGGTTTTCGTTCGCGGCCATGCGGCCTTTGCCGAAGGCGTGGGCGAGAAACTTACCCCCGTCGAACCAGAAGAACCCTGGTACGTCGTACTGGTGCCGCAAGTCTCTGTAAGCACAGCGGAAATTTTTTCAGATCCGTTGTTGACACGTAACACGCCGCCCATTAAAGTGCGCCCCGTTCCTGAGGGAAACAGTCGTAATGACTGCTTGCCGGTGGTAGCGAGACGTTATCCAGAGGTTGGTAATGCCTTGAATTTGCTAGGTAAATTTACCGAAGCAAAACTCACCGGGACTGGAAGTTGTGTGTTTGGGGGCTTCCCAAGCAAAGCTGAAGCTGATAAAGTCTCGGCCCTTCTTACAGAGACCCTTACAGGTTTTGTAGCAAAAGGAAGCAACGTTTCGATGTTGCACCGCAAGCTTCAAAGTCTGCTCTAAAGGAACCGAGTACCGGGTACTCGTTGCAACAGATACAGGGGCGTCGCCAAGCGGTAAGGCAGCAGGTTTTGATCCTGCCATGCGTTGGTTCGAATCCAGCCGCCCCTGCCATTTTCCTATACTCATCCAGGTATACCCTCAGCCTTCAGGTACTGCGCGTGTCCAAGATGATGGTCTTTACGGGGAACGCTAACCCCGATCTGGCTCGGCGTGTCGTACGTCAGCTGCATATCCCTCTCGGTGACATCTCTGTCGGTAAGTTCTCCGACGGCGAAATTACTGCCGAGATCAATGAAAACGTTCGCGGTAAAGACGTCTTCATTATTCAGCCGACTTGCGCTCCGACCAACGATAACCTGATGGAACTGGTAGTGATGGCTGATGCCTTCCGCCGCTCCTCGGCTACTCGTATCACTGCTGTTATTCCTTACTTTGGTTATGCCCGTCAGGATCGCCGTCCGCGTTCCGCACGTGTGGCTATCAGCGCGAAAGTCGTTGCTGACATGCTCACCGTAGTCGGCATCGACCGTGTTCTCACGGTTGATCTGCATGCTGACCAGATTCAGGGCTTCTTCGATATTCCGGTAGATAACATCTACGGCTCCCCGGTTCTGGTGGATGACATCGAAGATCAGCGCTTCGAAAACCTGATGATCGTGTCCCCGGACATTGGTGGCGTCGTGCGTGCACGTGCCGTTGCCAAATCCCTGGGCGTGGATCTCGGGATCATCGACAAACGCCGTGAGAAAGCCAATCACTCTGAAGTGATGCATATCATCGGTGATGTCGAAGGGCGTACCTGTATCCTGGTCGATGACATGGTCGATACCGCCGGCACCCTGTGCCACGCGGCCAAGGCCTTGAAAGAGCATGGCGCTGCCAAGGTTTTCGCCTACTGCACGCACCCTGTGCTGTCGGGTCGGGCAATCGAGAACATTGAAAATTCCGTGCTGGACGAGTTGGTGGTGACCAACACCATTCCGCTGTCCGCTGCAGCACAAGCCTGTGCGCGTATCCGTCAACTGGATATCGCACCGGTAGTTGCCGAGGCGGTCCGCCGCATCAGCAATGAAGAATCGATCAGCGCGATGTTCCGCTAAGGGCCCTGCCCTTCCAGAACATCCCGTTGACGAAAAGCGCCCCGCCCCGGCATCACTGTCGGGGCGGGGCTTTTTTGCCCATACCGTGTCTGGCGCTGGTCGCAAACGCCAACCGGTGATGGCTATTTTGGAGATACAAAATGACTGACTTTACTCTGAACGCTCAAGCGCGTACTGACCTGGGGAAAGGTGCGAGCCGCCGCCTGCGTCACGCTCTGAACATCCCAGCCGTTGTATACGGTGGTGACAAGCCTGCTGAATCCCTGACCATCGTGGCCAAGGAAATCGCCAAACTGTTCGAAAACGAAGCTGCCTACAGCCACGTTATCGAGCTGAACGTCGACGGCACCAAGCAGAACGTCATCGTTAAAGCGATGCAGCGTCACCCAGCCAAGCAATTCATCATGCACGCTGACTTCGTTCGCGTTGTTGCTGGCCAGAAACTGACTGCAAAAGTACCGGTTCACTTCATCAACGAAGAAGCTCCGGTCAAGAAAGGCGGCGAAATTTCTCACGTTCTGAACGAGATCGAAGTTTCCTGCGAAGCCAAGGACCTGCCTGAATTCATCGAAGTTGACCTGGCTAACGCCGAAGTCGGCGCGATCATTCACCTGTCCGACCTCAAGGCTCCTAAAGGCGTTGAGTTTGTTGCTCTGGCACACGGCGATGACAAGGCAGTTGCCAACGTCCACGCACCACGTGTTGCTCCAGAAGCTGCAGAAGGCGCTGCAGAGTAATTTCACTCTGTACGCCGGAGTGACGGAAACATCGCGGACTGGAACGTAGCGAGAAAGCGGGCGGGAACGCGGAGTTTACATTCATGGTAAATGAGCATTTTTCGTCCACTTTCGCCGCTCGAAACCTTCGCGGCGATGTTATCCACCACTTCAAGGAAGGGCCCCTATCGTGACTGCCATCAAACTGATCGTTGGCCTGGGAAATCCAGGCGCCGAATACGAACAGACCCGGCATAACGCAGGGGCCCTTTTTGTTGAGCGCCTCGCGAACGCACAAGGTGTGAATCTTGTGGCCGATCGCAAATATTTCGGCCTGACCGGGCGCTATTCGCACCAGGGTCAGGATGTTCGTCTGCTGATTCCCACCACCTATATGAACCGCAGCGGCCAGGCCGTGGCGGCACTCGCCGGTTTCTTCCGCATCAAGCCTGAAGAAATCCTGGTGGCGCATGACGAACTCGATCTGCCTCCGGGCGTCGCCAAGCTCAAGGTTGGTGGCGGCCATGGCGGTCACAACGGATTGCGCGACATCATTGCGCAATTGGGTAATCAGAACACTTTCCATCGCCTGCGGCTTGGCATCGGCCACCCGGGCGTCGCCAGCATGGTTTCAAATTTCGTCCTGGGTCGTGCGCCACGCGCCGAACAGGAAAAACTCGATGCCAGCATCGACTTTGCCCTCGGCGTGCTGCCGGATATCCTCGCCGGTGAATGGAACCGTGCGATGAAAAACCTGCACAGCCAGAAGGCCTGACTCTACTCCGAGGGGAAACACCATGGGATTCAATTGCGGCATCGTCGGCCTGCCTAACGTCGGCAAGTCCACCCTGTTCAACGCCCTGACCAAATCCGGTATCGCGGCCGAGAACTTCCCCTTCTGCACCATCGAGCCCAACAGCGGTATCGTGCCGATGCCGGATTCGCGTCTGGATGCCCTGGCAGCCATCGTCAATCCAAAGCGCATCCTGCCGACCACCATGGAATTCGTCGACATCGCAGGCCTGGTGGCCGGCGCGTCGAAAGGTGAAGGCCTGGGCAACAAGTTCCTGGCCAACATCCGCGAAACCGATGCCATCGCCCACGTGGTCCGCTGCTTCGAAGACGAGAACGTGATTCACGTCTCCAACAGCGTCGACCCGAAACGCGACATCGAGATCATCGACCTGGAACTGATCTTCGCCGACCTCGACAGCTGCGAGAAGCAACTGCAGAAAGTCGCGCGCAATGCCAAGGGCGGTGACAAGGACGCTGTAGTTCAGAAGGGTCTGCTGGAGCAATTGATCGCTCACTTCACCGAAGGCAAGCCTGCGCGCAGCTTGATGAAGAACATGAGCGCCGATGAAAAAGGCGTGATCAAGGGCTTCCACCTGCTGACCACCAAGCCGGTCATGTACATCGCCAACGTCGCTGAAGACGGCTTCGAGAACAACCCGCACCTGGACGTGGTCATGGCCATTGCCGAAGAAGAAGGCGCTGTGGTCGTTCCGGTCTGCAACAAGATCGAAGCGGAAATCGCCGAACTGGATGATGGCGAAGAGAAAGACATGTTCCTCGAAGCCCTGGGCCTCGAAGAGCCTGGCCTGAACCGTGTGATCCGCGCCGGCTACGAAATGCTGCACCTGCAGACCTACTTCACCGCCGGTGTCGAAGAAGTCCGCGCCTGGACCGTGCGCGTCGGTGCCACCGCACCACAAGCCGCCGGCGTGATCCACACCGACTTCGAAAAAGGCTTCATCCGCGCCGAAGTGATCGCCTACAACGATTTCATCCAGTTCAAGGGTGAGCCTGGCGCCAAGGAAGCCGGTAAATGGCGCCTGGAAGGCAAGGATTACATCGTTAAAGACGGCGACGTGATGCACTTCCGTTTCAACGTGTAAGACTGCCGCTCAAGAAAAAGCCGCGCTCATGCGCGGCTTTTTTGTGCCTGATCATTCCAGACCAATCACGGTCTCCTGTGGGAGCGGGCTTGCTCGCGAAGAGGCAGGTACATTCAGTATTGATGGTGACTGACACACCGCTTTCGCGAGCAAGCCCGCTCCCACAGGGGATTTGTGTCGTGCCCGGATTCTCTGTTTCAAATCTGCCAGATCTGCCGACAACATCGACTTCATCGGCGCAACGCTGATAGCCCATCGCCATGGTCTGAATCTTGCCTTGTTTATCCGCTTAAACGCGGCCCCTTACAAAGGGGACCGAGAATGGGAAGTTTCGCCACAGAGTCGGCCTACAGAGCTGACGAGGGTGAAGTTTCGAGGCCTTTAAACGGGCACCGGTCGAGGACGTACGCACCTCGACGCACGCCAATGGTGCGTGGTGTCCAGGGGAGTCGTGGGGCATGCAGGCTTTTTTATCACCGGGGATCGGACTGCTGGGACGTTTCGGCTTCGCACGCAAATTCCAGCTGTTGTTTCTGTTGTTCATCCTGCCACTGGCCGGCAGCTTGTGGATGATCGGCCAGGACTATCGCGACAAATTGAACCTGATCTCCGGCGAACGTGCCGGGGTTCGGCAACTGTTGGCCCTCGATGCACTGGATAACCTGCTGGCGGCACAACGCGATCGCGCAGCCCGTTGGCGCGCCACTGAAACCAACCGTCAGCCGACGCCTGCCACCCTCGCCGCCGTGGCCGCGTTCGATGCGGCTCAACCCGTGGTCGCCCAGGCAACTTTGGACTTGAGCAACACCCTGCAAAAGGAAGGCGCCGAAGGCGAAACCCTGGCTCGCTATCAAGCGCTGCAAAAGGCCCTCGATGGCCTGGACTCCAAAAGCCTGGGCAGTGTCGGCTGGTGGCCTGACGGCTACGATCGCTTCACCAACGCCTTGAGCGCCCTCCAAGCCCTGCGCGAACAGATCGCCATGGACAATCGCCTGACACTGGCGCCATGGTTGGAAACCTATTTGCTGACGCAGATCTCCACTCAGCACGCACCGGATTTGATCGAGCGGGTCGGTCGCCTGGCGGCGGTTGGCCAGGCTTCGGTGGTATCCGGGCAATTCACCCTGCAAAGCCGCCTGCAACTTCGCGACTTGCGCAGTCGTATCGGTGACGCCCGCGAACAGTTGGTGAAAACCGCGAGCCTGCTGGAAGCGCGGCTGCCCAGCGCCCTGCAAACCTGGGCCGGGCAGTATCAGGACAGCCTCAAGCGTCTGGACGGCGGCCTGAAAGTCCTCGATGACGGCGTTTTCGGCGGCAGCATCAACCTCAAGCCGGAAGACTTCGAGCGCAGCATGGACGCCTTGCTCGCCGATCTCGCAACCTTGCGCCAGCAATCTCTGATGTCACTGGATCAACGCCTGGACTACTACCATGGTTCGGCGATTCGCCAGTTCATCCTGGTGGCGAGCGTGTTCGGCATCCTGCTGCTAGCAGCCTTGTACCTGTTCATCTGTCTGCAGGCGTCGATCCGCCGCAGCGCCAGCGGCATCACCCTGCTCGCCGAAGGCCTGCGCGACGGCAATCTGAGTTTGCAGGCGCCGGTACAGGGTCGCGACGAACTGGCCGCCATCAGTACGGCCCTGAATGTCGCCGTCGTGCAATTGCGCAGCAGCCTGCTGGGTGTCGATCACGAAACCTCGCAATTGAGCAACGCGGTCCAAACCCTCAATCACCATTCCAGCGATGCCCTGGGCGAAGTCGAAGCCCAGCAGTTGCAGATCAGCCAGATCGCCGCAGCCGCCACGCAACTGGCCGCCACCTCCCAAGGGGTCGCCGAGAGCTGCGAGCGAGCTTCCGGCAGCGCCCAGCACACCCGACGCATCGCCGCCGACAGCAGCCGTGACAGCCAACGCACTACGGCGAGCATCCAGCAACTCAATCAGCGCCTGAACGACACCGCAGCGGCCCTGGGCCGCGTCAGTGAGCAGGGGCAGCAGATTCAACTGGTGGTCGACACCATTCGCGGCGTCGCCGAGCAAACCAACCTGCTCGCATTGAACGCCGCCATCGAGGCCGCTCGCGCCGGGGAACAGGGTCGCGGCTTTGCGGTGGTGGCCGACGAGGTGCGCAGCCTCTCGCAACGCACCCAGTCCTCCACCGCGCAAATCGCCGGAACCGTCGACAGCTTGCGCACAACGGTGAATGAAGCGGTCAGCCTGATGGAAGCCGCCTGCGGCCAGGCACAATCCGATGCGCAAGCCGTCACCGGGCTTGGCGAGCGTTTGGGAGAAATTGCCAGCGCCGTTCAGGGCGTCACCGACACCCTGGCGCAGATCGCCTCGGCGGTCGATGAACAAGCGAGCACGGCCGACGAGGTCAGCGGCAACATCCAGCAAGTCGACCAGGCGGCGGTTCGCTTGCTGGAAGGCGCGCGAGCGGTGAACCTTGCAGCCGACACCTTGAGCCAGGGCAGCAAGGCCCTGAGCGCGAATACCGGCAGGTTCCAGCTCAATTGACGCCCTCCCCGGGCCGTTTTTCCGGCTCGGGAGGATAAGCGGTTGAAAATGTAGAAAAATATTTTGGAATTACGCTTGACGCATCTGCATTACCGGTGAATAATGCGCGCCACTTGGCTACATAGCTCAGTTGGTTAGAGCATAGCATTCATAATGCTGGGGTCCGGGGTTCAAGTCCCTGTGTAGCCACCAAGTACTAAAAACGGCTTACCGCAAGGTAGGCCGTTTTTTTATGCCCCAAGAAAAGTGCCCTGTCGTACGGAACGGTAAAAACGTTCCGTACTGTTCATTTCAGGTGCGAATCGTCGGCAGCGCCGCCAACGCCTTCTCCCAGATCTGCCACGTGCGCAGCCAGACCATCGCCTGCCAGTCGCTGTCAGCGGGAAAGAACTGCTCCAGCAGATTGAGCTTGATGTCGCGCCCCGTCGCGTCGCTTGGATCGCCATGCAGGTGCAGCCAGTGGTCATCGCGAAGATGGCGATGCACGTCCGGCCCGGGATAAGTCCCGCATTCGATGACAAATGGCATCATCCGCACCTGCGGCAATGCATTGATCAGCGCCTGCGAGGTATAGCCGGTCGCGGTCGCCGCCACGCCGGTTTCGCTCACCGTGCCGGCACCGGTGTGCAAGGTGTAGAGCCACGGACCATAAATCGCCTGGGCATCGGCCAGCGCCGGATAAGCGGCTTCGGTGATGGTCAGCAGCATCGGATGCCCGTATTCCCCGGCACCGGTGTGCAGGTCGAAACACATCGCAACCTCGGCATGGCTCAGGTGCGCTTGCAGGATCCGGTGCAGCGTGCGGTTCGACCAGCTCGGCGCCAGCCCGCCGTAGAACAGGCCATCGGCGTGCCCGTGTTGCCCGCCCTCTACAATCGACATGACCGCCGACCAACCGTGCTGGTGGATCTGTTCATTGAGCAGCGCATCGGCCTGATCACGCTCCGGACCTTGCAGTTGTGGGCAACCATAGATGCCGTGCAGTGCGTCATAGGCCCGGTTGTCCGGCAACGGCCCGTCGAAATTCAGGTGATTGCGGTTCAGGTCGATGTTGTCTTCGTTGACCCGACGCAGCCACGCCATACCCCACGGGTTGATCGCATGGATCATCACCACCGCGACATCGTCCGGCAACACACGTTTGCCAAGGTCCTGCAGCCATTTGATCTGGCAACCCGAGCCATAGAACCCTTCGACGCCGTGAGTGCCGCTGAGCGCGACCAACAGGCGTTTGGCGCTGGGATCGCCAAGCACCGCCACATCCGTACTCAGATTCTCGCCAAACGGCCCCTTGAGCGGATGCGGGTACTCGGTCAGCGTCGCTCCGGCTGCGCTGGCCGCCGCGAGGAATTGTTCACGCTGGGAACGGTAGCTCGGCTGGGTCGGGAAATCGGTCTGCATGTCGGCCTCTTATAGATTTTTCTGGCGGGCTATCGGCAATGACCCTACAGAAATTCCACCGATTGATGAAGGATAAAAGCGCTGTTGGCGTAGGACGCGGTTTGCGCCACTTCACAACGGTGGATAAAGTCCCTGAACCTTTCCCAAGGACAGAGGCCTCCGCGCATGTTTTCAGCCTTCCACTTTCGTCTGCCAGCGTTGTCGCTGATGGTCGCTGCGTTAACACTGGCCGCCTGCAACGCACCGCCCTCCTCACCCTCGGTTTCGACCCTGCCCCAGGCCCCGGAAAACGCTTCCGGTTTCCGCACCGACTTGCAAACCCGCCACGCCTCCAGGCACATGGCCGCTGCCGCCAACCCGCTGGCCGCCGAAGCCGGGCGAGAGATGCTGCGTCGCGGCGGTTCGGCGATCGATGCGGCGATTGCGATGCAGGCGGTATTGACCCTGGTCGAACCGCAATCATCGGGCATCGGTGGCGGCGCGTTGATCGTGCTCTGGGATGGCAAATCCGTGCGTACCTACGATGGCCGGGAAACGGCACCGGCTGGCGCAACGGAGAAGCTTTTCCTACAGGCCGACGGGCAACCGATGTCATTTCCCCAAGCACAGATCGGCGGTCGCTCAGTGGGAACGCCGGGCGTGTTGCGCGCCCTTGAACTGGCCCATCAAAAACACGGTCGCCTGCCATGGGCGCAGCTGTTCGAACCAGCTATCGAACTTGCCGATCAAGGTTTCGCCATCTCGCCGCGCCTTCATCTGCTGATCGCCTCGGATTCGAAGCTGCGCACTTCGCCCGACATGGCGGCGTACTTCCTGAATGCCGACGGCACCCCGAAAGCCGTCGGTACGCGCCTGAAAAACCCGGCACTGGCCAACGTCTTCCGGCGCATCGCCAGCGAAGGCGCGGACGCCCTCTACAAAGGCCCCATCGCCGAGGAAATCGTCGCCAAGGTCCAGGGCCACGCCAACCCGGGCAGCCTGTCGCTGAATGACCTCAAGGGCTACAGCGCCAAAGAGCGCGCGCCACTGTGCACCGACTACAAGAGCTGGCAAGTGTGCGGCATGCCGCCGCCGTCATCCGGCGGGATCGCCGTCGCGCAGATCCTCGGCACTCTGCAAGCCCTCGAGGCTCAGGACAAGCGCTTTGCCCTGGCGCCACTGAAACCGGTCAAGTCCAGCGCTCCTGCGGGCATCGAGCCATCTCCAGACGCAGTGCACTTGACCTCCGAGGCCGAGCGCCTGGCCTACGCCGACCGCGCCCAGTACGTGGCCGATACCGACTTCGTGCCGGTGCCCGTCAAAGGCCTGGTGGACCCCACCTATCTGGCCAGCCGCGCCGAACTGATCAGCGATCGCAGCATGGGCACAGCCAAACCCGGAACGCCGCCGGGCATCAAGGTGGCGTTCGCGACGGATCGTTCGCCGCTGCGAATCTCCACCTCGCAAGTGGTGGCGGTGGATGATCAGGGTGGGGCGGTCTCCATGACCACCACCATCGAATCCGCCTTCGGCTCGCACCTGATGGTTCAGGGCTTCCTGCTCAACAATGAAATGACCGACTTTTCGTTCATCCCTGAAGAGCACGGAAAAAAGGTCGCCAACCGCGTCGAACCGGGCAAACGCCCACGCTCCTCCATGGCCCCGACGCTGATCTTCGACCGCCAGAGCGGCGAATTCGTCGCCAGCGTCGGCTCCCCCGGTGGATCGCAAATCATTGAATACGTCGCCAAGACCACCATCGGCCTGCTCGACTGGAACCTCGACGCACAATCCGCCATCAACCTGCCCAACTTCGGCAGCCGCAACGGCCCGACAGAACTCGAGGAAGGCCAATTCAGCCCGGCACTGATCCAGGCCCTGAAGGACAAAGGCCACAACGTCAGCGAAATCGACATGACCAGCGGCACCCAGGCGATCGTCCGGGTCAAGGACGCACAGGGCAAGGCCTCACTGACAGGAGGCGCCGACCCCCGGCGTGAGGGGGAAGCGTTGGGGGATTGAGTCTTACGTGAGTGTGGGAAAGGGCTTACTGGGAGGTAGGCCCTTTTTTATGAATGCGGGTGCCCGTTCGCTTTCAGATTCGGCAGGCTCCTACCCGCAAATCGAGGCTGTTTCAGTAAAGTTGGTTCCAGTGCTCCCCCCAACAATCTGCGCACTATGACGACGCCGACACCGTCGAGATGGAGTAACCATGAACATTCATCCCATTCGTACCGAAGAGGACTACCGTGAGGCCCTCAAGAATGTGTCTGCTCTATTCGACAACGAACCCGAGCCCGAGACCGCTGAAGGTGACTACTTCGAGGTAATGATCACGCTGATCGAAGCTTATGAAGCGAAACACTTTCCAGTGGATCTGCCCAATCCGATCGACGCGATTAAATTCCGCATGGAGCAATCCGGTCTGTCCGCTGCCGATCTTGCGCCAGCCATTGGCCGTACCAATCGAGTCTATGAAGTGCTCAACGGCAAACGTGCACTGACCCTGCCGATGATCTGGAAACTCCATGAGCTTTTTGGCATTCCGGCCCAGAGCCTGATCAAGCCGATGAAAGAGGCTTGATCAGGCGACTCGCTCAGCGACTGATTTTCAAAGCCCGGCGAGCCTCATGCTTCTCCAGCGCCAGCTCGATCAGCCGCGTGACCAGTTCGCTATAGGTCATGCCCGCGGCCTGCCAAAGTTTCGGGTACATGCTGATGCGGGTGAATCCTGGCAGGGAGTTGATTTCGTTGATCAGCACCTCGCCGCTCTCGGTGAGGAACACATCGACCCGCGCCAGCCCGGAGCAGCCCAGCACCTCGAATGCCTCGACTGCCATCGCGCGGATGCGCTCGCTGGCTTCCTTGCTGATGTTGGCCGGGACCACCACTTCGGCAGCCTTGTCGTCGATGTATTTGCTGTCGTAGGAGTAGAAGCCGCTGTGCACCACGATCTCGCCGCAACCGCTGGCGATGGCGCTGTCGTTGCCCAGTACCGCGCATTCGATTTCACGGCCACTGACGGCGGACTCGACCAGCACCTTTTCATCGAACCCCAGCGCCAGCTCGACTGCCGCGTTGTATTCGGCCTCATCGACCGCCTTGCTCACGCCCACGGATGAGCCCTGGTTTGCCGGCTTGACGAACAGGGGCAGGCCCAACTTAGCGACCACTTCGGCAAAAGTCGTGTGCGCTGCAGTTCGGCGAGTCAGGGTCACGAACGGCGTGACCGCCAGCCCCGCATCGCGCAGCAGGCGCTTGCTGATGTCCTTGTCCATGCACACCGCCGAACCCAGCACATCGGAGCCGACAAAGGGCAGGTCCGCCATGCGCAGCAGGCCTTGCAGGCAACCGTCTTCGCCGAGGGTGCCGTGGACGATCGGAAAGATCACATCGACGTGCCCCAGCAGCTCCTGGCTGGAGGTTTCCACCAATTGCTGATTGGTCTTGCCGGGCACGACCGCCAACTCACGGTTGGATTGATTCAGGGCGATCAATGCCGGATTTTCCTGATTCAACAGGAAGTTCGAAGGATCGTTGAGATGCCAGTGCCCTTGTTTGTCGATGCCGATCAAGACCGGCTCAAAACGCGAACGGTCCAGGGCATCGACGATGTTCTTCGCCGATTGCAGCGACACTTCATGCTCGGCCGAGCGGCCGCCAAAGATGATTCCTACACGCAACTTGCTCATTGCCTGGCCTCGATGTGAGTGTGTTTAGGGCTGCAACGCTTTGCCGTCCACCGGCGCGCCAATGGTCAAAAAGTGTCCGCCGGCGACGTGATGCAAGGTACGCAGCGCGTCATGGCCCTCGAAGTGCCAGCGCCCGTCACTGAACACGCGCTCGTCGGCCTGGGCGGCGATCACTTCGGCGACGAACAGGTCGTATTGCTGATGGTTGCCGGGTTCGGGCAGCAGCTTGCATTCGAGCCAGGCGACACAGCCCTCGAGCATCGGCGCGTCGATCTTCTCGGCGTCGAAGGTGGGCAAGTCGTAGATCTGGAATTTATCTCGGCCGTGTTCTCTGGTCAGTTCCAGGCCGGAGGTCGAGCCGACGGTTTGCACGATATCGGCCTGGGCGGCGCAGGGAACGTTGAGGACGAAAGTGCCGGAGGCTTCCATCAGTTGCCGGGTCCAGGTGGATTTATCCAGCACCACGGCGATTTTCGGCGGTTCGAAATCCAGCGGCATGGCCCAGGCTGCGGCCATGATGTTGCGTTCGCCACCATGGGTCGCGCTGACCAGCACGGTCGGCCCGTGGTTGAGCAAACGATAGGCCTTGGACAAGGGAACCGGCCGGCGGTGGGAAACGCTCATGGATGTCTGCTCCTGGGGAAATGAGCCGATTGTAGCGACATCCCAAATGAAAAGATCGCAGCCTGCGGAGCATCCTGGAGCTGCCGCAGGCTGTGATCTTTTACGAATCAGCTCGCCAGCTGATCGGCAAACTGCCCCACCGCATTGACCACTTTCTGCGCACCGTCCTGAATCTCGACGATCACCGTGCCCGCCTCTGCCGCCAGCGCCAGACCCTGTTCCGCCTGGAGCTTGCCGTCGGTCATCAGGGCCACGGCATTGCGCGCCATCTCCTGGTTCTGCCGCACCACCAGCACGATCTCATCGGTGGCCTGGCTGGTGCGTGAGGCCAGTTGCCGGACCTCGTCCGCCACGACCGCAAAACCTCGTCCTTGCTCACCGGCTCGGGCCGCTTCGATGGCGGCGTTCAGCGCCAGCAGGTTGGTCTGTTCGGCAATGCCGCTGATGGTTTTGACGATGGTACCAATCACCAGTGATTGTTCGTTCAGCGCTTCGATGCCATCACCTGCGGTCTGCATGTGCTTGGCCAGGTCTCGCATCACGTCCACCGCCTGCGTTACCACCGCGTTGCCACGCTGGGCGCTCTGGTCGGTTTGCTGCGAGGTGCTGTAGGCAATGTTCGCCGCTTCCGCTACGGCTTGTTCCTGATTGACCTGATCGGTGATCACAGTGGCGAATTTCACCACTTTGTAGAGCTTGTTGTTGGCATCGACCACCGGGTTGTAGGACGCCTCCAGCCAGACTGTACGACCATGCCTGTCTACACGCTGGAAACGGTCGGCCACATACTCACCTGCGTTCAGGCGGCGCCAGAAGTTTTGGTAATCGGCACTGTTGGCGTCTTCCGGGCGGCAGAAGGTGCGGTGATGTTTGCCCTTGATCTGCGCCAGGCTGTAACCCATGCCTGACAGGAAGCGATCATTGGCCGCCAGCACGGTGCCATTGAGGTCGAACTCGATCACCGCCGTCGAACGCACCAGCGCGCCGATCAGGTTTTCATGTTCGCGAGAAGCTTCAATGGTGCGGGTCAGGTCGCTGGAGAAGATCGAAAAATGCCGGATCCGGCCATCCGCCGAGCGCACAGGCTGCACGATCGAGCGCAACCATGCTTCCTCTCCACTTCCGCGCAACAGGCGAACGGCACCGGCGAAGTGCTCGCCGCGGGTCAGTGCAGCTTTGAAACGGTGATGGAAGTCATCGGTTTTCACATGATCCGGGACCAGGTCTTCAATGTGCCGACCTATCAAGTCACCGCTGCGATAATTCATCTCACCGAGGAAGTTCTGGTTGACCGACTGCACCCGCCCATCAGGGTCGAGGGTCAGTACCAGCATCTCGCTTTCCAGGCTTTCCTTCACTTGCTGAAGGCTGGAGAGTTCTTCGCGTAGAGCCAGCAGCTCCTGCTTCAAGCGTTTATTGAACATGGGAAAGCACCGATGGACAGGGTTGGAAAGCGGTATGCAGCCTAACCATCGGCCTGTCGGGTGTTTTCTGAAGCGCCTTTAGGGTTTGTCCTACAAAAATAATCAGGGGCCTGTGAAAGACCCCTGTGCAATTACACCGCGCCAGCGATAGAACAACTGCCGACTTTCGGCATCCGCGCACCGAAATACGCCGCACTGCCCATGCCCACCGCGCCCATCACCGCGCAGAACATCACACAGATCCATGGACTCCATGGCATCAGACCGATCAACAACAACGGTGTGATACTCGCCCATGCGGCGTAGGCAATGTTGTAGGTAAAGGAAATACCCGAAACGCGGATGCGCGCCGGGAACAGGCTAACCATCACCGAAGGCACTGCGCCAACCACCCCGCAACCCAGACCTGCTATCGAATAGGCCAGACCGATCCAGCTGCCCCCATTGATCAGACAGGCGTAGAGCACGCCAATACCCAGCGGCAGCAACAGGCTGTAGATCATGACCGCGCGCCAGGCACCGATGCGGTCGACCAGCAACCCGGCCAGCACGCAACCGATGTTCAGAAAGACGATGCCCAGCGCGCTCAGGGCGAAGGTGTGGCTGGCGGTCATGCCGAAGGTTTTCTGCATCATGGTCGGGGTGATGACCACGAACACCACCACCGCCGAGGTCAGCACACAGGTGAGGATCATCGCCGGCAGCATGGCCAGCCGATGCTCGCGCAGCACCGCGCGCAACGGCAGTTCGACGTGTTCTTCGCGGCGAGCCTGCATGGCCATGAACACCGGAGTTTCACTGAGCCAGCGGCGTAGCCAAACACCGATCACCCCGAACACGCCACCGAGCAGGAACGGATACCGCCAGGCGTAATCGAGGATCTCGGTCGGGGTGAAAAGCTGAGCCAGGAAGGTCGCCGTCAGGGCGCCCAGCAAGTAGCCGAAAGTCAGCCCCGCCTGCAAAAAGCCCAAGGCGTAGCCGCGATGGCCAACCGGCGCATGTTCAGCCACGAACACCCAGGCACTGGGGACTTCCCCGCCTACCGCGGCCCCTTGCAGAACACGCAGCAACAACAGCAACAGCGGTGCGAAATAGCCGATTTGCGCGTAGGTCGGCATGACCCCGATCAGCAGGCAGGGCAGCGCCATCATCAGGATGCTCAGGCTGAACACCCGTTTGCGCCCCAGCCGGTCAGCGAAGTGCGCCATCAGGATTCCGCCCAGCGGGCGCGCGAGGTAGCCAGTGACGAAGATGCCGAAGCTCTGCAGCAGCCGCAGCCATTCGGGCATTTCCGGCGGGAAGAACAACTGGCTCAACGTCAGCGCGAAAAAAACGAAGATGATGAAGTCGTAGATTTCCAGCGCCCCGCCAAGGGCCGCGAGGCCCAGGGTTTTGTAGTCCGAACGGCGAAAGGGCGCCGGGCGCGAATCGGTAATGGCATTCATGTAAAAGAACTCTGACACAGGCAAAAACCAAGGCGCCCATGGTCTACGCAAACGCTGCTAGGAACAACCCGCTAGACCAAAGTCGCATAGCCGTAAAACAGCGTCACAAAATATTTCGCCTTGATTTACTGTAAACGCCTGTCCAGACGGGCCGTCGAGCCCTGAAGACCACAACAAACATAAAAATTCGAGGTGTTCCCGTGGCCGCTGATATCGAAGATAGCCGCTCAGCCCGCTTTGCCCTGCGCTGCTCAAGTTTTGCCGAACGCTGGTTTCCCGACTCCTGGGTATTCGCTGCCTTGGCGGTGATCATCGTCGCCGTAGCCACGATGTTCATGGGGGCCAAGCCCACCGATGCCGCGATGGCATTCGGTGATGGTTTCTGGAGCCTGATCCCCTTCACCATGCAGATGGCGTTCGTGGTGATCGGCGGTTATGTGGTGGCCAGCTCGCCGCCTGCGGTGAAGCTGATCGACCGGTTGGCCAAGATCCCGAAAAACGGGCGTTCCGCCGTGGCCTGGGTCGCCCTGATTTCCATGGTCGCTTCGCTTCTGAACTGGGGCCTGTCGCTGGTGTTCGGTGGCCTGCTGGTACGCGCCCTGGCCCGCAGAACCGATCTGAAAATGGATTACCGCGCCGCCGGTGCTGCGGCTTACCTCGGTCTTGGCGCCGTGTGGGCCCTGGGTCTGTCGTCGTCCGCTGCGCAATTGCAGGCCAACCCGGCGAGCCTGCCGCCGTCGATTCTGTCGATCACCGGGGTGATTCCATTCACCCAGACGATCTTTCTCTGGCAGTCCGGCGTGATGCTGCTGGCGTTGATCGTGATCTCGGTCATCATTGCCTACGCCACCGCACCGGGAAAAAATTCGGCCCGTGACGCCGAGGCCTGCGGCGTCGACCCAAGCTTCAACCTGCCACCGCTGCAACCGCGCACCCGTCCAGGCGAATGGCTGGAACACAGCCCGCTGTTGATCATCCTCCTGGTGCTGCTGGCCGCTGGATGGCTGTTCCATGAATTCTCGACCAAACCTGCGATCACCGCGATTTCCGGCCTGAACACCTACAACTTCCTGTTCATCATGCTCGGCGCCCTGCTGCACTGGCGCCCGCGCAGCTTCCTCGACGCCGTGGCCCGTGCGGTACCGACCACCACCGGCGTGCTGATCCAGTTCCCGCTGTACGGCTCGATCGCCGCGCTGATGACCACGGTAAAAGGCGCCGACGCCCAGACCCTGGCCCACCACATCTCGACCTTCTTCGTCAGCATCGCCTCCCATGACACCTATGCGTTGCTGATGGGCGTGTACTCGGCGATTCTCGGCTTCTTCATTCCATCCGGCGGCGGCAAGTGGATCATCGAAGCGCCGTACGTGATGCAAGTGGCCACCGACCTGAACTACCACCTGGGCTGGGCCGTGCAGATCTACAACGCCGCCGAAGCCCTGCCGAATCTGATCAACCCGTTCTACATGCTGCCGCTGCTGGGCGTGCTGGGCTTGAAGGCCCGGGACCTGATCGGGTTTTCGTTCGTACAGTTGCTGGTACACACACCGCTGGTGCTGGTGTTGTTGTGGGCACTGGGGACGACGCTGGCGTATATGCCGCCAGTGATGCCTTAAGGCGGAGGGAATTGCACCTGCTGCAAGGCAGGTGCAATCACGAATCGGAAGGCAGGACTTTCAATAATTCAGGTAATGCCACCTGAACTGTCTCCCACACTATTCCGAGATTGATGTCGAAATAGCCATGAGCAATGCGATTACGCATACCCCGCATGCTGCGCCACGGTACTCGGGAGTGTGAGCTGGTGAAGTCGGGGTAGCCGTCCATGATTTTGGTCGCTGCCTCGCCAATGATAACGAGACTCATGATGACCGCTTGCTGGGTGCGTTTGTCATCGAAAAAGTCTTCCCAGCCCATGTCCTCGACAAAAATCAAAGCATCGCTGGCTGCCTGGCGCATATGCTCAAGATAGTCGCCAAGACGATGGTCCGTCATACCGGACGCGCCTGATCGAGTACCTGCTGACGAAACTTCAATGGCAAATCCCCTGGCGTCAGCAGATCAACGCTGACCCCCAGCAAATCCTCCAGCTCGAGCTGGAGCCCTCCAAGATCGAACAAGGTAGCGCCCGGCAGCGTATCCACCAGCAGGTCAAGATCGCTCCCTTCCTGATCCGTCCCGAACAACACCGAACCGAACACTCGGGGATTGGAAGTCCGAAAGCGGCTGACAACCTCGCGAACGGCTGCTCGTTGCAGATCAAGCGCGATTGAGGGCCTCATGTTTCACCTTTTATCGACGGCGGTATTGCGCCAGTCTAGCAGCGGTCCGGTGCGCCAGACACTGCACGAGCGACAACCCGAGTGCTACATATAATGTATCCGCCCTGTTCAAGGGATCACGCTGAAAGGATCTGAGCATGCAAAAACTCGCAGGACTTACCCTCGCGGCTCTCACCCTGAGTGCCGCTGCTCACGCCGATGTCGGCATGAAGCTGGGCAGCACCGAACGCGTTACCCGCCTGTTTGCTTATCCCAACAATTGCAATGTCATCTGCTTTCGCAACTGGACGCTTGAACAGACCGTCGAGCATTACCTGACCCAAAGCCTGCAACGCGATGGCTACGGCGATGCGAAGGTGCTGGTCAAAAACGATAACAACCAGCTACATGCCGAAATCACCGGCGTCCCCAAAAGCTATGAAAAGCCACTGGCAGCGCTCCTTGATGCCGGTGATTTGGCGTACAACGGCGCGAGCAAGCTCAATGCCGACGGCAAGTGGGCCTACAGCTGGTATTTCTTCCTGCCACTGGGCATGGCCCTGGAAAACCGCAGGAGTGTCGAGCTGCTGCACTTCCCGCCGGACTATTCGCTGACCCAGGCCCAGGATTACCTGAAATCCGCCACCACCGATCGCTGGGCGTCCCTGCTGACGGTGAACGGCATCCCGGCCGAGCAGACACCCGCCTTTCAGACGATCATCGATATCGCGCCGATTGCAGCGCCTTCCAACGCCGGCAAGGACCTCGAAGGTGTCTACGATTACTTCAAGGATTATCAGACCGTCATGGTCAGGAACATGAGCGTGACGGCCAGCGGGGATCCTTTGCCGATGGTCGCCTTCGGTACGCCGGTGCGTAACTGGATCAAGCAACAGTATGGGCCGACGGTGAACGTGCTGAGCCTGGTAAACATCAGCCCGAGCGACGGGACAAAGGTGCCTGTGCTGGGCGCCAACCACCCGAGCTATATCTGGTACGCGTCTGATCCGGATAATTACACAGGCAACGATGCCAAGGCCAAGGCCGATACGGCGGGCCTGAAAGTCATGGGCCAGGACCTGAGCGTCGCTTGCTGGCAGGCCGCCATGGGCCGCCAGCCGGACAGCAATCCGGACATCGAGCTCAAAAGCTGCACGCAAACCTGGCAAGTGGCCCAGAAAGAAAAGACCTGCGCGCTGTTCTACACCTCGATCCGCAACCTGACACCCGCTCAGGCCGCAGGCAAATGCGCGACGGCGACCATTGCACCGCAGCTCAAACAGCTCAAGGCGCCAGCACCCGCCACTACGGTCCCCGCGCCAGGGCTATAAAACGATGAACGGCAGGCCGACTGTCATTTGTGACAGTAGACCGCCGGTTCCATCTGCGAGAGGCTTGGGGCTGAACTCATGCGCTGCAGCGCTGACAGGATAGTCAGTTGATTGAGGTCGCAGCCCCCGCCGACAAGGATCGTTAGATGAAAGCCAGTGCACTGCGCAAATCCCACGCGCCGCCCCCTGGGGGCGTCTATCCGTTTACCGAACTACCCACTGACCTCGGCTTCCCCTCGCTCACCGACTTCGAGATTCTCACCAATAGCGCCGGTAAGCAGATCGCCGCAATGGCGTTGCGCGAATTTCCGCGAATCAGCCGAATCTGCCGCGTCTCCGGTCATCTACTGCCCTATCGAAGCCGGCACACGCGGCAGATGGCGCCCGGAGTGCATGTCTACGACCCAAGGTTCTGCGGATTGCTGAGGCACTCGTGCGATCCCAATGTCTATCTGGACATGAGTGAGCTGTGGTTATGGGCGCTGAAGGACATCAGGAAGGGCGATTGGCTGGCGATGGACTATGCCGCCACCGAGGACAAGTTGCTGCGACAGTTTGCCTGTCTGTGCGGCTCATACAATTGCCGGGGCTGGATTACCGGTTATGACGAGGCGCCAAACGCCGACGGCCAGCTGTTTTTGCAACACTGGCGTCGGCAGAGTTTGTCCTGAAGCGAATTACAACGGTTCGAAAGGACGCAGGCGGTATTGCGGCGGCAATTGATCAGGGCCGCTGATGGTGGTGTTCAGGCTCTTCCAGCGACCATCTTTAATGCCGTAGATGCAGCCGTGGATCGACAGCTTCTGACCACGGTGCCAGGCGTTCTGCACGATGCTGGTGTGGCCGACGTTGGCCACTTGCTGGATCACGTTGAGTTCGCACATGCGGTCGACCCGCTCTTCTTCGGTCGGCAGCTTGGCGAGCTCTTCGCGCTTTTCGTAGTACAGGTCACGAATGGTGCGCAGCCAGCCATCGATCAGGCCGAACTGGCGATCTTGCATCGAGGCGCGCACACCGCCACAGCCATAGTGGCCGGTGACGAGGATGTGTTTGACCTTGAGCACGTCGACCGCGTACTGAATCACCGACAGGCAGTTCAGGTCGGTGTGCAGGACCACGTTGGCCACGTTGCGGTGCACGAACAGATCGCCCGGCAGCATGCCCACGATCTCGTTGGCTGGTACACGCGCATCGGAACAGCCGATCCACAGGTATTCAGGCGTCTGCTGGCGAGCCAGTTTGGCGAAGAAGTCCGGATCTTCCTTGGTGATCGCGTCAGCCCAACGCTCGTTGTTATCAATCAGGTCTTGTAAGTCATGCATGCTGGGAAGCCTCAAGAATGATTTGCTGCTTTGACAGTCAACCGCCCGTCGGGGTCACCAAAGGATTGCAGGTGTTTTCGTTGGAATTCTCGTGTGCCGGGTGAGTCCACCCTAGTAAGGCCCACAGTATGAGGATTTGCCATGAATGATTCACGACGTCCTTACGACGCGGCACAGCCGCAACCCATCGATGATAACGAAGACCGCATGGGATCGGTGCACGAACTGGACTTCGACGACGAACAGCCCAGCGCGAAAATCGGCGACGAGCTGCCCGAGCGTGAGCGCGAGCAATTGATGCCGGGCTCAAGGGTGCGTGAAGCGGGCATGACCGGCGCTTCGACCGATGATCATCAGCCGACCGACGACGATTTGAGCCCGGAAACCCTGATTCGCGAAGACGGCGCCCGGGATGCTCGGGAAATCGGTCGGGGCAATGAGTCCGGTTGGGATTTGAGCATCGTCGATGAAGACGAGATTGGCGGTGGTGGCGGGCTGGATGAGGCGGAGCTGGCGCGGCGCGATCCGCTCGACGGCAAGCGCTGATCAACGTCTGATAAATCGCAATCGCGAGCAGGCTCCCACATTGAACTGTCAACTCCTGTGGGAGCGAGCCTGCTCGCGAGACTGTCTCAGTCGACCAGTGTGCAGGCCATGACCACCGCATCCTCACGCCCACCCACCGCCGGGTAGTAGTCCCGACGCCGGCCAATCTCATTGAATCCATAACGCTCATACAGCTTGAAAGCCGCCGTATTGCTGTCACGCACCTCCAGGAAACACTCCCGGGCTTCAGCCTTATAGGCAATCGACATCAGATGCTCCAGCAACGTCAAACCCAGGCCGCGACCCTGGTTTTCCGGTTTGACAGTGATGTTCAGCAGATGCGCTTCATCAAGAATGACCTGCACCACACCGTGCCCGACCTGTTGCTGCCCTTCGAACATCAGCCAGATCTGGTACTTGCCCAGGCCATCGAGAAAAATGCCGCGGGTCCAGGGATGGCTGTATGCCGCGTATTCGATCTTCAGTACAGCGTCCAGATCCGCCTCGGTCATCGGGCGGAATGATACAGATTCACTCATTCGATTCTTTCCAGCGCGCCATCAGCCGACGCATGGCTTGCCAGACATCCGCCTTGCGCCGTGGCTCTTCCATTAATAACTCCAGGCCCGGCAAGGCCCAGACCGAACCCAGGCCTTCGACCTGAAGTTCGCGGTTGTAGGATTCGGCATCCGCCTCGCCCGCAAAACGCACCGCGGGCAGGCCGATCAGCCAGAGGCAGACGCACGGCGCATCTTCGAGTCGTGCCGAGAGAAAACCCTGGACGAAGTCGCGAGCCGCTTCCGGCCCCTGATCCATCGAACCACGCACCAGCAGCGGCCAGCGCACCGGCTCGCCGACGATCTGCGGGCTGTCCGGCAGGCCGGCGGCACGCAGCATGTCCTTGAGCAGCAAGTAGGCAGGATCGCGGGATTGGAACGCTTCGCCTGTGGGTAACTCCACCAGCAGCAGGCAGCGCCCGGCGCGCAGCAATTGCAGGGCGAATCGCGGAGGCGGTATGACGGGGGCCTTGGCGACAGGTGCCTCTTCGGGCTCCTCCACCGGCTTGACCGTCGCGCGCGGGCTGGCGGTCGAAGGTCGTGGCACTTCGATTTTCACCCTTTCAGCCGGTTTGGCCACTGCAGCGGCAGCCACTTCAGCCACGGCAGCCGGCGCCACAGGCTCGACCACAACCGGCTCGAGCGGCTCCAGCAATTCGGGCCGCGACGGTGCAGCAAAGGGCAATTCGGTGCGCGGCAGCCAATTGACCACCTGCATGGCGCTCAGATAGGCGCGGCGACGGGACTCGATAAGCAAAGGTCGGCCACTTGTGGATAACTAAAGTGCACCGATTCTACAGCCCTTCGCTCAAGATCGCCCGCAGTTGATCGATAGACTTCACCAACTGAAAAGATGTTGTCCGTCCCGAGAGTGAATCGCATCGGCTGCGATGCAGTACAATCGCGGCTTTTATTCGCCAACCAGCCGGCCATTCCGATGATCGAACCCAAGCGCGTCTTGCGCGCCCTCGCTGAACACTGGGCCCTGCTTGAGCCACTGTGCGAGCACTTCGACCAAGGCACACTGAGCCTCAACGAACTGCGTTCACAGTTGGCTGCCCAGCAACTCGACAGCACGCCGCAGGACATCACCAGTCTGCTCGACGTGTGGATTCGCCTCGATATTCTGGTTCCCGTGGCGAAAAGCCCGAACCGTTTCGAGCTCAACGCGCAGATTCACGACTTCCTCGCCTACCTGCGCCGGGAACACCGGCTGGGCCTGTGCCTGGAGATCGAAGCCTACCTGCGCCATCTTGAGCGCCTGGCCGGTTATATCCAAGACGCCTTCGACATTCGAGACGGCAACGACCTCGCGCGTCAATTGCGCTTGCTGGACATGCGCGTTCGCGATGTATTGAAGAAGCTGGCCAACGACGAGCAGGCCCTGGTGGCCGTCGCCGAGCGGGCCAAGACCAGCGACCGGCAGATCCCGCTGCGTCAGCGTTATGCCGAAGTACTGGCGACCTGGGACGAATACGTCGAGCCGATGATCCAGTTGGTAAACGCCGACGGCGCCTTCGAACAGGGTGTGCGCAAGGTCGAAAACGTCCTGCTGAAGATGCTCACCGAGCAGCAGCGCCTTGGCCATCTGGTCGACGACGACATGCTGCTGCGCACCCACGCGCGCATCCTCGAAATGCAGACCAGCGCGCAACTGACTCTGCGTCATGCCCGCGAGCTGCTGCTGCCGCTGCGTGAAGAAGCGCGCCGGCACAACGCCGTGACCCGTGGTGCGGCGCTAGCGCTGTCGATGATTCGCCGCAAGGGCATCGATGCCGTACCGCAAGCGGCCATGCCGATGTTCACCCGGCCGCAAAGCACCTTTCTCGGCAGCGCCAGTCAGGTCGAAGCCTACGTTTACGCCCTTGCCCGATTCGAGCCGAAACCGGCGCGCTTCCCCAAGGCGCACAAGATCCACAAGGGCGGTGACGCTCCACGTGCGCCACGCACGGTCCGCGAGATGCTCGATCGCTGCGCAGACGCCCTGCCGATGCCGGACCTGATGACCTGGCTGCTGGAGCAGGAGCCGGACGGCGCCACCGACGAATTGCTGTACTGGTTCTCGCGTCTGTCCCGGGAAAAACGCTTCAAGCGCGAACGCCTGGAACGCCGCGAATACTTTACACACGAGCACCAGGTCAGCCTGCGCTCCTTCGCCCTGCTCTCGGCCGGCACAGATACCGCCGAGAATTCTGCGAGCCCCCTCTCAGCAGGTACGCCCCATGCATCTTGATCTATCCGAACTGTCCCATCTGGCGCCGATCTTTCGCGAGCTGTTCAAGGGCTACCACGTCAGCCGCCGCGATCCGGAGCTGTACGCCCAGCTGTCGAACTTTCAGGACCAGTACCGCACGCTGTTCAAGGCCCTGGGTTTCGAGTTGGTGTGCGATACCCGCGGTTTCTACTATTTCGTGCCGGAGCTCGCCGCTGCAGCGGTGAACAAGACCGCCCAGCGCCTGGCGCTGTTCACCTTCATTCTGGTCGAGCATCTGGCCGACCAGGGCCGCGACCCGATCTCCGTGCTCGACGGCGGCAGCCTCGGGCGCGATGAGCTGCCATCGTTGCTGGAAAAATACCGCGACCTGTTTATCCAGGCCGAAGTGCAGACCCAGGATGAGCTGGAAGAAAAAATCATGCGCCGCATGACCCAGCTCGGTTTCGCCAGCGAAGACAACGGCGTCTACCGCTTCCTGCCGCCGATGCACCGTTTCCTCGATGTCTGCCTCTCGGTTCAACAAGATCGCGACCTGGCGGCCAGCCTGCACAGCGTATTGCCGCTGCCGACGCCGGTGCTGGTCGACGAAGACAGCGACGAAAAGCTGCTGCAGACCGACGACCCGCT
The DNA here is from genome assembly GCF_020164475.1 of Pseudomonas sp. REP124. Lineage (GTDB taxonomy): Bacteria > Pseudomonadota > Gammaproteobacteria > Pseudomonadales > Pseudomonadaceae > Aquipseudomonas. The sequence goes on from NZ_JAIQWX010000027.1 coordinate 48,316, forward strand.
GGATCTGGCGGAGTTTGATGAAGATGAAAGCGAAGAAGACGCCCTGGCCCGCGCCATCGCCGAAGAACAGGAGCTCGACGCATGAGCAAGGAACGCTACGGCATCCGCCGCTTTGCCCTATTGAACACTGCCGGCTACAGTCTCGGCCTGTTTCCGCTGGAAGAACCGCTGTCGGTCTACGGCGCAAACAACCTCGGCAAATCCGCTTCGATCAACGCCCTGCAATTCCCGATTCTGGCGCGCATGTCGGACATGAGCTTCGGCAAGTACAGCCTGGAGCAGTCCCGGCGCTTCTACTTCGCCTCCGACACCAGCTACATTCTGGTGGAAGTCTCTCTGCCCCACGGCCCGCACGTGATCGGCGTGGTCGGTCGCGGCCCGGGCGGTGGCTTCGGTCACCAGTTCTTCGCCTATGCCGGCAAACTGGACCTGGCCCACTACCAGAAAAACGACACCTGCCTGCGCCAGAAAGAACTGTTCACCAACCTCGAGCGCGAAGGCCTGAAAGCCTACGAACTCAAGCCGGATGAACTGCGTCGCCTGCTGGTCGGCGGTCACACCTCGATCCCGCTGGACCTGACGCTGATCCCGCTGCGCTCCACCAGCGAGCAGAGCCTGAAGACTTTCCGCGCCCTGTTCATCAACCTGCTGCACATGCGCGAAATCACCGCGGCCAAGCTCAAGCAACTGTTCCTCGATGCCTTCGAGCACAGCCTGCGTTCCGGCAGCGTGGACTACATCGCCGCGTGCGAAGAAGCCTTCCGCGATGTAAGACGCATGGAGCAGGACTACAACTCGCTGGTCGCCGCAGGACCTTTGGTCGAAGCACTGGCCAACGGCGTGAAACAACGCGACGTGCTGCGCGGCAAGCTGCATCGCCTGTCGCCGCTGCTCGACTCGCTGCTCGGCACCTGGTCGGACTACGCCAGCGCGCGCAAGGAAGAGCTGACCATCCAGGCCGAACACTACCGTCGCGAGCAGGACGACCTGCAAAACGACCAGCGTGGCGGCACTCAGGAGCTGATGCGTCTGGAGCGGGAAATCACCGGCATCCAGCGCTGGCTCGGCGAGTTGTCCGTGCTCAAGCACCGCTTTGCCCTGGTCGACGACGTCAAGGTGCTGGAGCAGCAACTGCTTGCGGCCAAGGACGCCCACGATGAGCTGGCCGGTGCTTTGGCCCAGTCCCGTCAGTTCAGCGCCGAAGATCTGGAAGAGCGTCTGCGCGACCTGGAAAAACGCCTGAAGTCGGTCAAGCAGCAACTCGATCACGCCGACAACAACAGCTATGCCCGTCTGCGCGAAGAGTTCTCCCAGCAGGATGTCGAGCGTCTGATGCGCCTGTTCAACAGCGCACTGTTCAGCCTGCCGCTGGGCGAACACGGGATTGCGCTGGACGAGAATGGCGACTGGGTCAAATCCGTGGAGCTGATCCTCGACGGCTTCAAGGGCGAGCGCTTTGAAGTCCCGGGCCTGTCCATCGATCTGTCGCACATCGAACCGCCGGCGCTGCAAGCCCTGGCCGACCGTGCGGCGTTGCGCGACCAGAAAGAGCGCCTGGAAAAAGAGCTCAAGCAACTCAAGACCCAGCAAGCCGTGGCCGCCGACCGTGCCGCGAGCAAAACCCAGACCGAAGCGCTGTACCAGCAGGTTCTGGATGCGCAGAAGGCTCTGGAGGATTTCCGTCGCACGCAGACCCTGAGCGCCGAGGAAGGCGAGAAACTCGAGCAACTGGCGCAGATGGAAGCCGCCCAGGAAGAGCTCAAGCGCTCCAGCGATGCCTTCACCGAACGCGTCCAGCAACTGTCGGCCAAACTGCAACTGGTCGGCCGGCAGATCGCCGACATGGAGGCCAAGCAACGCACTCTCGACGATGCGCTGCGCCGTCGCCAACTGCTGCCGGCAGACCTGCCGTTCGGCACGCCGTTCATGGACCCGGTCGACGACTCCATGGACAACCTGCTGCCGCTGCTCAACGACTACCAGGACAGCTGGCAGGGCCTGTTGCGCGCCGATGGCCAGATCGAAGCGCTGTACGCTCAGGTGCGCCTCAAGGGTGTAGCCAAGTTCGACAGCGAAGACGATATGGAACGTCGCCTGCAACTGCTGATCAACGCTTACGCGCACCGCACCGACGAAGCCCTGACACTGGGCAAGGCCCGTCGTGCCGCCGTGACCGACATCGCGCGGACCCTGCGCAACATTCGCAGCGACTACGACAGCCTCGAACACCAACTGGCGCTGTTCAACCGCGAGATCAACAAGCGTCAGGTCTCCAACCTGCAGAGCTTCCGCATCGTCCTGGCGCCGAACAAGGAAGCGCTCAAGCACATCGACCAGATCATCCACAGCGCCGGCCAGTACGAAGAAGGCGAGACGCTGTCGGTGTTCGACCTGAGCCAGAGCGCGGAGCAGGACAACAAGAACGAAGAGGCCAAGGAATACCTGGCACGGCTGGTGGCGGCCAACCACAACCAGCTCGGTCTGAAGGACTTGTTCGAACTGGCGTTCGAGATCACCAAGGTCAACGGTCAGCCGGTTATCCACACCGACATCGACGGCGCCGCCTCCAACGGCACCACCATGACCATCAAGGCGCTGACCAACATGTACCTGTTGCTGCACCTGATGGACCGCGACCTGGCCGGCCGCGTGCGCCTGCCGTACTACCTCGACGAAGCCGCGGACATCGACGAACGCAACCAGGCTGCGCTGCTGGAAACCAGTCTGCAGCTGGGCTTCGTGCCGATTTTGGCGAGTGTGAAGCCGCAGGTCTGCGCCAGTGTCGCCATCGACCTTGAAGGCGGCAGCGGCCCGGCGGGTATCTACATCGACGAGGCGGACTGGAAGTACATTCGTCGTCGTGATCAGGTGAAGGCGACGGTCAACGTCGAAGCCGATGAGCCGGAGTTGGATGAAGTTTGATCGGTTTTAGCTGATGCAAACAGAAAGGCCGCGATCCTCATGGATCGCGGCCTTTTTGTTTCGAGTGACACAAAAACCCTGTGGGAGCGAACCTGCTCGCGATGGAGCCCTTGCAGACACCATCACCTCCCGCTATTTACCCAGAGGAATCTTCGGCGCCCAAGTCAGCCATTCCTCTTCAAACTTGTCGAACAACGCAAATGTCTGCTCCGGCCGCGCTGCGACGCCCATGCGGTCACCATCCGGAGTGGCAAACGCAACGCCACCCTGAATCATGGTTTCCAGCGATTCGGTACGCACCGTCGCGCCCTTGAACAGCCCGACATCAAAGTCGAAACCGCTGGTGTTCCAGAAGCGGGTACCACTGCGCACCAACGGCGCGTACTTCGGCTCGATCAGAATGTGGATCAAGACGCGGTCCGCAGTCTGGCCCAGTTCGTAACCTGTTACCTTGCCCACGGTAATTTCGCGATAGGTGACCGGCACTCCGGGTTTCAACGAGCCACGCCGGGCAGCGCTCAATACCAGGCTTAATCCTGCTTCCTGCTTGGCGGTTTCCGGAGCGGCGGGCAGCGCGACGAAATTCTTCTGCGGGCCAAGGTTTTTCGCGGCCGGCTGCACTTCGATGTACTGCCCGGTGACCAGGGTTTCAAGGTTTGAGGTTTTGATCAGGCCCAGTTCCGGTTTGACCACCCAGAACTCACTGCCAACCCGCGCAATGCGCTCAGGCACCTCGGTGATACGTGCGGTCAGCAGCACCGATTGCAGATCATCGCTGAGATCGACGTTCTCGATCTTGCCGACATCCAGCCCTTTGAAGCGAACCGGGGTCCCGGCGCGCAAGCCATCGGCGCGATCGACTTTGATCGTGATGAGCGCGCCTTTCTGATTGGCCTCTTCACGGTTGGCGAACAGACGGAAGCGCGGGATCCGCTTTTTCAGCGGCACCTTGGCCTCAGGCGTTTCAAAGGCGATACCGCCGGCCATCAGGCTTTGCAACGATTCGCTTTTGACTTGAATTCCGCCAGTCAGACCGCCGGTGAGCGTCACACCGCTGGCATTCCAGAACCGGGTCGAGCCGTTGACCAGATCTTCGTATTCCTTTTCGATGTGAACACCGATCACCAGCTGATTTTTCTTGCGCGAGAATTGATAGCTCTGAACCGAGCCCACCTTGACCTGTTTGTAGAGAACCGGGCTGCCGACTTCCAGAGAGCCCAGGTTTTCGGTGAACAACACCAGATGCAATCCCGGCGAACGCAAGTCCAGCGGCGGCGCCTTGGGCCGCGCGACGAATTCCCGTTGCGGAGCGTTGCCTTTATCACCGGGACGTACGGCGATGTAGTTGCCTTTTACCAATGCTTCGAGCCCGGTGATGCCCGCCAGGGAAATCGAAGGTTTGACGACCCAGAATTGAGTACCGTCCACCAGGTAATCTTCGGCGAGCGGATCAAGAGTCAGCTCTGCGCTGGCACCGGAAAGATCCGGATCGACCTTGAGTGCCTTGAGCGTGCCCACCTGAATGCCCTTGTACATCACCGGTGTGCGCCCGGCCTGCAGACCTTCGAAATCGCTGAGTTTGACCTTGACCTTGATCCCGGCCGCAGCGGCGTCGAAGTCTTCGTAAAGACGGAACGGCAGGCTTGGATCGGTAGGCGGGCTATCCTTGCGATTGTCCGGTGTAGCGAAGGCGATGCCGCCGGCGACGATGCTGGCCAGGGACTCACTGCGGACTTTCACACCCGACAGGTTGGCATCGATGCTGATACCGCTGGCGTTCCAGAACCGCGTATGTTTGCGCACCAGCTTGGCGTAGGTCGGTTCGATGAACACCTTGAGCTCGACGGTACTCTGGTCGTCGGACAGCAAGTAGCTTTTGACCTGGCCAACCTTGATCTGCTTGTAGAACACCGGACTGCCGCGGTTCAGCGAGCCCAGGCGATCGGCTTTGATCGTCAGGTGCAGACCGGGCTGGGCATCGGAAAGAGGTGGCTCTTCAGCCAGCGCCTTGAACTTGCGGGTGGGCTCGCCTTCGCCCGGGCTGATCGCAACATAGTTGCCTGAAACCAGCGTTTCCAGCCCCGTGATGCCGGCCAGACTCACGCTTGGTTTGACCAGCCAGAAACGTGTGCTGGTACGCAGGTACGGCTCCACGTCCTTGTTCATCTCGACGGTAGCGATTACACCTTTGGTGCTGCCTTCATCATCGAGCTTGAGGGTCTTGACCTTGCCGACCGACATGCCTTTGTAGACCACTTCAGTTTTGTTGGCCTGAATGCCTTCACCGCTTTCGAAGCGCACCTGGATCTCGATGCCGGTCTCGTTATAGGCACGCCAGCCGAGCCAACCGCCGATGATCAAGGCGATCAGGGGCAATACCCAAATGGCGGACCAGTTCGAGGCCGGTCGGGTTTTAGCTACGGGCAAATCAGTCATGGTCGGCGTCCGACTCCGTGTTATCCCAAATCAGTCGGGGATCGAAAGTTACTGCAGCAAGCATTGTCAAAATCACCACACTGGCGAAGGCGATGGCCCCCAGGTCGGCTTCGACACTGGCGAACCGTCCAAAATTCACGACCGCCACCAGAATGGCGATCACAAAAATATCGAGCATCGACCAGCGACCGATGAACTCGATGAAGCGGTACATCCAGATACGCTGCCGGGCCGAGAGCGGTTGGTGGCGCTGAACCGAATACAACAACAGCGCGATGCCCACCAGTTTGAAGGTGGGCACCAGGATACTGGCTATGAATACTACGGCAGCGATAGGAATCATGCCGTGCTGAACCAGCTGGATCACACCGGACATGATGGTACTGGGATCACCTTTGCCCAGTGAGCGTACGGTCATGATCGGCAGCACATTGGCCGGGATGTAGAGAATTGCCGCAGTAATCAGCAATGCCCAGGTGCGCGTCAGACTATTCGGGCGTCGAGCGTGGACCTGCGCACCGCAGCGAGTGCAGAGTTGCTCGTCGGTATCAGCTTCCTGCCTGTTCAATTCGTGACATTCGGTACAGATCAGAATGCCTGCATCAATCGCCCGCATGGGCATCCTCTCCTGATAAAGCCTGCCAGATCTGGTGAGGCGACATCACGACCTCCAGCCAGACCTGAACCAGTAACAAACCGATGAAACATGCCAATCCGAGGCCTATGGTCATGGCTGCCATATCTGCCAGTTTCACGATCGCCACCAGCACGCCCATCAGGTAGACCTCAAGCATCCCCCAGTCTCGCAAATGGTGGTAAATGCGATAGAGCAGCAAACCGTAACTGCGGCCGATGTTGAAACGGATGCTCAGCAGGACAGCCAGCTGGCACAGCAACTTGAGCAACGGGATTGCCATGCTGCACAGGAATACCACCACGGAAACGCCGCGCATTTCCGAGTTGAAGAGGCCGACAACGCCGCTCCAGACCGTGTCCTGCGACGACTGTCCGAGTAGATTGAGCTGCATGATGGGTAAAAAGTTCGCGGGGATGTACAGCAGAAGCGCTGCAATCACCAAGGCGAGACTGCGCTGCACGACGTTATATCGATGGGCGTAGAGCTCATAGCCGCAACGCGGGCACAGGGCTTTCTCGCCATGGGCGAGCTCAGGCTTACGCATCAGCAAGTCGCACTCATGACACGCCACCAAATCGTCCAGCGGTAATTCTGACAGCCCGGAGGCGTCACCCGGATCTGGCATAAAGGCTCTGGCTCCGAAAAAGTTGGACCTATTCTAGTGTCCTGAAACAAAAATAACTGTGCAAATTTGCACTGGGGTGCATGGTG
>NZ_JAIQWX010000270.1 GCF_020164475.1 Pseudomonas sp. REP124
CACGGCGCTGCGCGCCTGACCCCCGGATGAACGCCTCCACTCAGCCTGCCGAAGGGGCGGGTGGATCAAAATCAAAAGCCAAAGCAAAAGCGCTCGAGGCGAGCTGACACTCGACCTGGCTGGTGTTCGCATTCCCGTGTAGGAGTTGCCGAAGGCTGCGATCTTTTGATCTTGAAAGATCGCAGCCTCGTTTCACTCGTCAGCTCCTCAGTGGTTCGAGGTCGCCCACAGATTTGTGTATGACCACAAACTTGTGGGAGCTGGCTTGCCAGCGATGACGGCCTGCCATCCGAGCTGATTTCACGGATACACATCGAACCACTGTGGGAGCGGGCTTGCTCGCGAAGACGGCCTCACAGGCAACCCGATTTCCCGAATGTACCCAGCCAAAAACTGTGGGAGCGAGCCTGCTCGCGATGAATGCCCGGACACCGCGGACATTCAGGCAGCCAGCGTCATCGTTGACCACCATCGCGAGCGGGCTCGCTCCCACAGGGATCAGGTGGCGACCCGGGCTCCGGCCAGGCTGCCGCTCAGTTCATACGCCGCTAGTTCCGCCTGATGCGCCGCCAACAACTCCGGCAGGGATCCGCGCAGGTATTCGACCCAGGTCTTGATCTTCGCATCCAGGTACTGCCGGGATGGGTAGATGGCGTACAGGTTCAGTTCCTGGGAGCGGTATTTGGGCATGACGCGCACCAGCGAGCCGTTGCGCAGGCCTTCGATGGCGGCGTAGAGGGGCAGGACGCCGACGCCCATGCCGCTGGTGATTGCGGTTTTCATGGCGTCGGCGGAGTTCACCAGGAAAGGGGAGTTGTTGATGGTGACCATTTCCTGGCCGTCCGGGCCGTCGAAGGCCCATTTTTCCAGGGGGATGACCGGGCTGACCAGGCGCAGGCAGGAGTGGTTGAGCAGGTCGGCGGGTTTTTGTGCGCAGCCGTTGGCTTTGACGTAGGCCGGGGAGGCGCAAACGATGCTGTAGGTGATGCCCAGGCGCTGGGACACGAAACCCGAGTCCGGCAGTTCGCTGGCGAGGACGATGGACACGTCGTAGCCCTCGTCGAGCAGGTCCGGGACGCGGTTGGCCAGGGTCAGGTCGAAGGTCACGTCCGGGTGGGTCTTGCGGTAGCGGGCGATGGCGTCGATGACGAAGTGCTGGCCGATACCGGTCATGGTGTGCACTTTCAGTTGTCCGGCCGGGCGGGCGTGGGCATCGCTGGCTTCGGCTTCGGCCTCTTCGACGTAGGCCAGGATCTGTTCGCAGCGCAGCAGGTAGCGCTTGCCGGCTTCGGTCAGGGCGATGCGTCGGGTGGTTCGGTTGAGCAGGCGGGTTTGCAGGTGGGCTTCCAGGTTGGAGACCGCGCGCGAGACGTTGGCGGTGGTGGTGTCCAGTTGCACGGCGGCGGCGGTGAAACTGCCGGCCTCGGCCACGTAACTGAAGGCGCGCATGTTTTGCAAAGTGTCCATGGGGTGCTCTCGGGTTCGATGGCAAATTGTGACACGAAGTTTCAGGGGCTGAGACCCCCGACTTAGGGATTATCTCGTTAACGGTAACAAAGAATCACAGGATTCCCAGCTTATCGATTGAAACGGCTGCCCATAGAATTTCGGCAGCTCCACGTAGGAGCGTGGCTTGCCCGCGAAGGCGGCCTTGCGGTCAGCAACTTTATCGCCTGACAGACCGTCTTCGCGGGCAAGCCTCGCTCCTACAGGATTTTTCCAAATCTCAGGAATCTTCAGCAGTGCCGCGTCGCATCAGCAGAGCGCTCGAGTCGCTCAGTGTTTTGGCTTTAACCCTGGCAATCAGCGGCTGCATCGGAACCGGAGGTATTGCCCCGCAGGGCAAGGCGCTGGAGGCCAACTCACTGGCCACCGACGAAGCCATCCAGAGCGCCGCCCAGGATGCGCACTGGCCCACCGCTCAATGGTGGCAGGCCTATCGCGACCCGCAGTTGAATCGCTGGGTCGACCTTGCCGTACAGGGCAGCCCGAGCATGGCCATGGCCGCGGCGCGGGTGCGTCAGGCCAAGGCGATGGCCGGTGTCGCCGAGTCCGCCGAATCGCTGCAGATCAATGGCGAGTCCACCCTTAAACGCCACAACTGGCCCACCGACCCGTTCTACGGCCCGGGCGATCTGGCCAACACCACCACCTGGGACAACAACGCCGCGCTGGGCTTCAGCTACGCCCTCGACCTGTGGGGACGCGAGAGCAACAACACCGAGCGCGCGGTGGACATCGCCCATATGGCCGTCGCCGAAGCGCGTCAGGCCCAGCTCGAATTGCAGAACAATATCGTGCGGGTCTACATCGAGCTGTCGTTGCACTACGCGCAGCGGGACATCGTCGAAGCGACCCTGCATCAGCAACAGCAGATTCTCGATCTGGCGCAAAAGCGCTTGAACGGCGGCATCGGCACTCACTTCGAAGTCAGCCAGGCGCAGACGCCGCTGCCGGAAACCCACCGGCAGATCGATGCGCTGGACGAAGAGATCGCCCTGAGCCGCAATCAGCTGGCCGCGCTGGCAGGCAAGGGGCCGGGCGAGGGCGCGCAGTTGCAGCGTCCGACGCTGAAGCTTGGCGCCGCGCTGAAATTGCCCTCGGCGTTGCCCGCGCAACTGCTCGGCCAGCGACCGGACGTGGTTGCCAGTCGCTGGCAAGTGGCGGCGCAGGCCCGGGGCATCAATGTGGCCCACGCCGGTTTTTACCCCAACGTCGATCTGGTCGGCAGCCTCGGTTACATGGCCACCGGCGGCGGGGCGCTGGAGTTCCTGACCGGCAAGAAACTCAACTACAGCGTGGGCCCGGCGATTTCCCTGCCGATCTTCGACGGCGGTCGTCTGCGCGCCGAACTGGGTGAGGCTTCGGCGGGGTACGACATGGCCGTGGCCAGGTACAACCAGACTCTGGTCAATGCACTGAAGAACATCTCCGATCAGTTGATCCGCCGCGAATCTATGGACAAGCAGCAAGCTTTCGCCGCCGAGTCAGTGGCCACGGCGCAGAAGACCTACGACATCGCGATGATCGCCTACCAGCGCGGGCTCACCGATTACCTCAACGTGCTCAATGCGCAGACGTTGCTGTTCAAACAGCAGCAGGTCCAGCAGCAGGTGCAGGCGGCGCGATTGAGTGCCCATGCGGAGCTGGTGACGGCGTTGGGTGGCGGGTTGGGGGCGGGGGGTGATGTGCCGGAGGAGAGCGAGACAGCACCGCCTAAAACTCCTCGCCTATTGCAGAGCCTGGTCAATTGAACACAAACCCTGTGGGAGCGGGCTTGCTCGCGAAGGCGGCGTGTCAGGCGAC
>NZ_JAIQWX010000271.1 GCF_020164475.1 Pseudomonas sp. REP124
AAATGTTATCCGGCGTCCGCGCCTTCTCCCGCGCCTGTTCGCGGGTGACCAATCCCCGGTTCACCAGGTCCTTCAGGCCCATATCCAGCGTCTGCATCCCCAGCGACCCGCCCGACTGAATCGATGAGTACATCTGCGCCACCTTGTCCTCGCGGATCAGGTTACGGATCGCCGATGTACCGAGCATGATCTCGTGGGCCGCAACCCGCCCTCCGCCGATTTTCTTCACCAGCGTCTGAGACACCACCGCCAGCAGCGATTCTGAAAGCATCGAGCGCACCATGGACTTTTCGTCCCCCGGAAACACATCCACGATCCGGTCGATGGTTTTCGCCGCCGACGTGGTGTGCAGCGTGCCGAACACCAGGTGCCCGGTTTCGGCAGCTGTCAGCGCCAGGCGAATGGTTTCAAGATCACGCATCTCACCTACCAGAATCACATCCGGATCCTCGCGCAGGGCCGAACGCAAGGCGGTGGCGAAACTGCGGGTATCGCGGTGGACTTCACGCTGATTGATCAGGCATTTGCGCGATTCGTGGACGAACTCGATCGGGTCTTCGATGGTGAGGATGTGGTGATGGCGATGGTTGTTCAGGTAATCGATCATCGCCGCCAAGGTGGTGGACTTGCCAGAGCCAGTCGGCCCGGTCACCAGCACCAGGCCACGGGGCGCGTCAGTCATCTTGCGGAACACGTCGCCCATGCCCAAATCGTCCATGCTCAGGATCTTCGACGGGATGGTACGGAACACCGCGCCGGCACCGCGGCTTTGGTTGAAGGCATTGACCCGGAAACGCGCCACGCCGGGCACGTCGAAGGAAAAATCGGTTTCCAGGTTCTTTTCGAAATCCACGCGCTGGGTGTCGTTCATGATGTCGTAGATCAGCGCCTGCACTTCCTTGTGATCCAGCGCCGGCAGGTTGATGCGTCGCACGTCGCCGTCGACGCGGATCATCGGCGGCAGGCCGGCGGACAGGTGCAAGTCGGAAGCGCCCTGCTTGGCGCTGAACGCCAACAGCTCAGTGATATCCATAACACCTCTCGTTCCAGAAGCCCCAATCCAGAAGCTCTCAATTCCAGTAGAATGCCGCCAACCTCAGACCCGCTGGCGCCTCTTGAATGTCCACCATAGCAGACAACATTGAACTGGTTAGTTCGCGCATCCGCGCCGCCGCCCTCGCCGCCAACCGTGATGAACACAGCGTCCAGCTGCTGGCCGTGAGCAAGACCAAGCCCCCGCAGGACCTGCGTGAAGCCTATGCCGCCGGCCTGCGCGACTTCGGCGAAAACTACCTGCAAGAGGCACTGGCCAAGCAGCTCGAACTGGCCGACCTGCCCTTGATCTGGCACTTCATCGGCCCCATTCAGTCGAACAAGACTCGCGCAATCGCCGAGCACTTCGCCTGGGTGCACTCCGTGGATCGTCTGAAAATCGCACAACGCCTGTCCGAGCAACGCCCCGCCGATCTGCCACCTTTGAACATCTGCATCCAGGTCAACGTCAGCGGTGAAGCCAGCAAGTCCGGCTGCACCCCAGCCGACCTGCCGGCCCTGGCCAACGCCATCAACGCCCTGCCGCGTCTCAAACTGCGCGGGCTGATGGCCATTCCCGAGCCGACGGACGACCGCGCCGAACAGGACGCCGCCTTCGCTGCCGTACAAAGTTTGCAAGCCAGCCTGAATCTGCCACTCGACACACTTTCCATGGGTATGAGCCACGACCTCGAGTCGGCCATTGCCCAGGGCGCGACCTGGGTTCGTATCGGTACGGCCCTGTTCGGCGCTCGCGACTACGGTCACCCGTGACCCCATTTATAAGGACCTGACATGAGCAAGACGCGTATTGCCTTTATCGGTGCCGGCAACATGGCCGCCAGCCTGATCGGCGGCCTGCGGGCCAAGGGCCTGGACGCCGCGCAGATCCGCGCCAGCGATCCGGGTGAAGAAACCCGCGCCCGCGTGAGCGCCGAGCACGGCATCGAAGTGTTCGCCGACAACGCCCAGGCCATTCAAGAGGCCGACGTGGTGGTACTGGCGGTCAAGCCGCAGGCGATGAAGACCGTCTGCGAAGCCATTCGCCCAAGTCTGACGCCGGGCCAGTTGGTGGTTTCCATCGCCGCGGGCATCACCTGCGCCAGCATGAACAGCTGGCTCGGCGCCCAGCCGATCGTGCGCTGCATGCCCAACACCCCTGCGCTGCTGCGCCAGGGCGTTAGCGGTCTGTTCGCCACAGCCCAGGTGAGCGCCGAACAGCGCCAGCAAGCCCAGGAACTGCTGTCGGCCGTGGGCATCGCCCTGTGGCTGGACGAGGAGCAGCAACTGGACGCGGTGACCGCAGTGTCCGGTTCCGGCCCTGCCTACTTCTTCCTGCTGATCGAAGCCATGACCGCTGCCGGCGTGAAACTCGGCCTGCCAGCGGACATCGCCGCGCAACTGACCCTGCAGACCGCTCTGGGCGCCGCGCACATGGCGGTGTCCAGCGATGTCGACGCAGCTGAACTGCGTCGCCGCGTGACTTCGCCAGCAGGCACCACGGAAGCGGCCATCAAATCGTTCCAGGCTGACGGCTTCGAAACACTGGTGGAAAAAGCACTGGGCGCCGCCGCACACCGTTCCGCCGAGATGGCTGAGCAACTCGGCCGCTAATCAGCTCTTAAAAAGGAATCAATAATGCTCGGACTCAATGACGCTGCCATTTTCGTGATTCAAACCCTGGGCAGCCTGTATCTGCTGATCGTGCTGTTGCGCTTCATCCTGCAACTGGTGCGGGCGAACTTCTACAACCCGCTCTGCCAATTCATCGTGCGCGCCACGCAACCCTTGCTCAAACCTCTGCGCCGGGTGATCCCGAGCATGTTCGGTCTGGACATGTCGTCGCTGGTGCTGGCCCTGCTGGTGCAAATGGCGCTGTTCGCGGTGATTCTGCTGCTGCAGGGTTATGAAGTGAACGCGCTGTTCCTGGTGCCATGGGCGCTGATCGGCATCTTCGCGCTGTTCCTGAAGATCCTGTTCTGGGCAATGATCATCAGCGTGATCCTGTCCTGGGTCGCTCCTGGCAGCCACAACCCTGGCGCAGAGCTGGTGCAGCAGATCACCGAGCCAGTCCTGGCGCCGTTCCGCCGGATCATCCCGAACCTGGGCGGCCTCGACATCTCGCCGATCTTCGCCTTCATCGCGCTGCAATTGCTGCAAAGCTGGCTGATCCCGCGCCTGGCGATGTACGCGCTGATGCCGCGTGAGCTGTTTGGCCTGATCT
>NZ_JAIQWX010000272.1 GCF_020164475.1 Pseudomonas sp. REP124
TGATGTCGCCCCTGTAGGAGCGAGGCTTGCCCGCGAAGGGGCCATCACAGACTCGGCAGCAACCTCGCCGAAACCAGTTCGGTCAGGCACCGCGAAGCCAGCAGTTCAGTCGCCGCGTTGATGTCCGGCGCAAAGAAGCGGTCCTTCTCGTAGAACGGCACTTCGTTGCGCAGGATCGCGCGGGCTTTTTCCAATGTTGGCGAGGTCTTCAGACCGTTACGCAGGTCCAAGCCCTGCACCGCCGCCAGCCATTCCACGGCGAGAATGCCGCGAGTGTTGCCAGCCATTTCCCAGAGGCGCTTGCCGGCGGCCGGTGCCATGGAGACGTGGTCTTCCTGGTTGGCGGAAGTGGGCAGGCTGTCCACCGAGTGCGGATGAGCCAGGGCTTTGTTTTCGCTGGCCAGTGCCGCGGCCGTTACCTGGGCAATCATGAACCCGGAGTTCACCCCGCCGTTGGCCACGAGGAACGGCGGCAACTGCGACATGTGCTTGTCCATCATCAGCGAGATGCGGCGTTCGCTCAGGGAGCCGATTTCGGAGAGGGCCAGCGCCAGGTTGTCCGCGGCCATGGCCACCGGTTCGGCGTGGAAGTTGCCGCCGGAAATCACATCGCCTTCGGCGGCGAACACCAACGGGTTGTCGGATACGGCGTTGGCTTCAATCGCCAGCACTTCCGCCGCCTGACGGAACTGGGTCAGGCAGGCACCCATGACTTGCGGCTGGCAGCGCAGGGAGTACGGGTCCTGGACCTTTTCGCAGTTCTTGTGGGAATCGGAAACCTCGCTGCGCTCGCCCAGCAAATCGCGGTAGGCGGCAGCGGCGTCGATCTGGCCTTTCTGGCCACGGGCGGCGTGGATGCGCGCATCGAACGGTGAACGCGAGCCGAGTACCGCTTCAACGGTCAGGCCACCAATTGCCAGCGCGCCAACAAACAAGTCTTCACCTTCGAACAGGCCGCGCAGGGCGAATGCGGTGGAGACCTGAGTACCGTTTAGCAGCGCCAGGCCTTCTTTCGCGGCCAGGGTCAGCGGGGTCAGGCCGGCGACTTTCAGCGCTTCGGTCGCTTCCATCCATTCGCCCTTGTGGCGCGCCTTGCCCTCGCCCAGCAGCACCAGCGACATGTGTGCCAATGGCGCCAGGTCACCGGACGCACCAACCGAACCCTTCAAAGGAATATGCGGATAGACCTCGGCGTTGATCAGGGCGATCAGCGCATCGATGACTTTGCGGCGGATACCGGAGAAGCCACGGCTCAGGCTGTTGACCTTGAGCACCATGATCAGGCGACACAGCTCATCGCTGATCGGCTCGCCGACGCCGGCGGCGTGAGAAAGCACCAGCGAACGCTGCAGGTTTTCCAGGTCTTCGCTGGCGATGCGGGTCGAGGCCAGCAGGCCGAATCCGGTGTTGATGCCGTAGGCGGTGCGATTTTCGGCAAGGATCTGTTCAACGCAGGCGACGCTGGCCTCGATCTGCGCAGATGCACTGTTGTCGAGGGTCAGCTTCACCGGCTGCTGATACACCTCACGCAGTTGGGCGAGGCTCAGTTGGCCGGGAATCAGGTTTAGCGCAGTCATTTTTGGCTCCTTGTGAGAGTTGTAAATCAACTACCAGACGCTCCGGAGATATCCGTTGTCCGTCGCTTCCCGCCTTTTGGGCGGGCTGGCGCCTTGGCACGCTGGTTCAACGGAAATCAGTGCAGATTCGGCAAAGCCTTTTGCAGCAGGCTCGAATCCTTCAATACGCCGGCCGCAGCGGCGATGTCCGGCGCCAGCCAGCGGTCCTGGTCGTAGGCCGGCACGCGTTCGCGCAGCAGACGCCACGCCGCATCGGTCCCGGCGCCGAAGCGTTGTTCCTTGAGGAACTCGAAGGCCTGGGCCGCCAGCAGGTACTCGATGGCGAGGATCTGCGTGCAGTTTTCCAGCGCGCGATGCAGCTTCAGCGCAGCGTTGGTGCCCATGCTCAGGTGGTCTTCCTGCAGGCCCGAGGTGACGTAGTTGTCGAGCACCGCCGGTTGCGCCAGCTGGCGGTTTTCCGCGCACAGGGACGCGGCGACGTACTGCACGATCATCATTCCGGAGTTTACCCCCGGATTCGCCACCAGGAAGGCCGGCAGACCACTGACGTGCGGGTTGATCAGACGGTCCAGGCGACGCTCGGCGATGGAGCCGATTTCCGCCATGGCAATGGCCAGCAGGTCCGCCGCCATGGCCACCGATTGACCGTGGGGGTTGGCCTGGGACATGACGCGGAAGTTGTCCGGCGTGCCCAGCAGCAACGGGTTGTCGGTGCAGCCGTTGAGTTCGATTTCGACTTGCTTGATCGCATGTTCCAGCTGATCGCGGGCGGCGCCGTGGACCTGCGGAATCGAGCGGATGCTCAGGGCGTCCTGGGTGCGGATGCCCTTGCTCTGGGCGATCACTTCGCTGCCGTCGAGCAGCGCACGCAGGTTGATGCCGACCTTTTGCATGCCCGGGTGCGGCTTGAGCGCGATGATCTCGGCATCGAACGCGGCGATCTGCCCGCGCTGGGCCTCGAAGCTCATGGCGCTGATCACGTCGGCCCATTGCAGCAGGCGCGTCGCGTCGGCAATGGCCAGGGCGCTCAGGCCGTTCATGCACGGCGTGCCGTTGACCAGGCACAGCCCGTCCTTGGCGCCGAGTTGAACCGGTTGCAGGCCTTCTTCGGCCAGGGCTTGCTGCGCGGAGACGATCTGCCCGCGGTAGCTGACGTTGCCGACGCCCAGCAAGGCAATGGAAATGTGGGCCATGTGGGTCAGGTAACCGACCGAACCCTGGGACGGCACTTGCGGGGTGATGCCCTTGTTGAGCAACGCCAGCAAGGCTTCGACCACCCGACGATGCACGCCGGATTTGCCTTGAGTGAAGTTGAGGATGGCCGCGCACATGATCGCGCGGGTCTGCTCGTCGGCCAGCGGGGCGCCGACGCCACAGGCGTGGCTGAGCAGGGTGTTGCGGGACATCTGGCTGAGCTGTTCGTCCTTGAGCGAGACGTTGCACAGGGCGCCCAGGCCGGTGTTCACGCCATAGGCGCGCTCACCGCTGCTGACGATGCGCTGGACGATGGCCTGCGCATTCTCGATCCGTGCCCAGGCCTGCGCCGACAATTCCAACTGCGCGCCGTGACGGGCGACGGCGACTACATCCTGCCAACGCAGCGGGGCGTCGGCGATAACGATTTTTTCAGCCTGGGACATCTTCAACCTCAACCTTGAATTTTA
>NZ_JAIQWX010000273.1 GCF_020164475.1 Pseudomonas sp. REP124
ATCCACTGTGGGAGCGAGCCTGCTCGCGATGGGGCCAACATCGATAACCGCCTTCTTATGGCTGGAAAGCCCCAATGAAAATCGCCGGATCTACCCGCGCATCATTCAGGCTGACATTCCAGTGCATATGCGGCCCGGTCGCCCGGCCGGTCGCGCCGACCTTGCCAACCACCGCACCGCGAGCCAGTTGCTGGCCGACCTTCACATCGATTTTCGACATATGGCAGAACATGCTGATAAAGCCCTGGCCGTGGTCGACAAACACCGTGTTGCCATTGAAGAAGTAGTTACCGATCAGGATCACTTTGCCCGCCGCCGGGGTCTTGATCGGAGTACCGGCGGGCACGGCGAAATCCAGGCCCGAGTGGGGATTGCGCTCTTCGCCGTTGAAGAAGCGGCGCACGCCGAACTTGCTCGACAGCGGCCCGTTGACCGGTTTATCCAGCAGCAGATTGCTCGGCGTATTCGGGCTGAAGGTGCGGTAGGCGGCGATCTGCTCAGCCAGCTCGCGTTCGATGCGCTTGAGATTGTCCTGGTTCGGATTGACCTGTTGGGTGTTTTTCAGGGTGATGCGCTGTTCCGGGTATTTCTTGTTGCCGACAGTGAAAGCCAGGTTACGGCCACCGCTGCTGATGGACTGTGCGCCCGGCTTGACCGTCAGCGGCACGCCGACAATCGCCAGCCAGTTGTTCTGTTCCTTGACCACCAGCACCGGTTTGCCCTGATAGCTGGCTTTCGGGGCTTGGGCTGCGCTGCCCAGATCCACCACGGCCACACCGCCCGGCACCGGTTTGTTCAACAGGCGCGTGATGTAGCTGTCAGCGTGGGCATTGAACGTCAGGCACAACAAGAGAAGCGAAGCTAAAAGGCGCGGCATGGATCAATCCAGTAAAGAAAGGGTGACAGGTGTCAGGTGATTGTCTTCGACCCGCACTTGCAGCTCGCCTTCACCCAGCTTGGCCTTCAGGCGCTGGCCGTTATGGGTCTGCGCGGCGTTGCGAATCGCGTTGCCGCGCTCGTCCAGCAAAATGCTGTAACCACGTCCGAGGGTCGCCAGCGGGCTGACCACATGCAGGGTCTGCATCTGACTGTGCAATTGCAGGCGACGGCTTTTCAGGCCTTCGCGCATGGCGCGGGGCAGGCGTTCGGCGAGGCTGTCGAGGCGCTGGCGCAGCATCGCCAGTTGCCGGCCCGGATGCTGCCCGGCCAGGCGGGTTTCCAGGCGGATCAAGCGTTCGCGACGGGTGTTCAGGTTGCGCTCGAAAGCGCGGCGCAGGCGCATGTCCAGATCGTCCAGGCGCTGCGCTTGTTGGCGCAGGCGTTCGCCGGGATGACGCAGGCGCCGGGAAATGCCTTCCAGACGCAGCCGATCGCGCATCAGGCGGTCGCGCATGCGCATCACCAGCCGACGGTGCAGGCTCTCGACCCGGCGCACCAGATCGCTGGAGTCCGGGGCCAGCAGTTCGGCGGCGGCGGACGGGGTGGGGGCGCGAACGTCGGCGACGAAGTCACTGATCGATACGTCGGTTTCGTGGCCGACGGCGCTGACGATCGGCGTTACGCAGGCGTCCACGGCACGGGCCACGGCTTCCTCGTTGAAACACCAGAGGTCTTCCAGCGAACCGCCACCACGGGCCAGGATCAAGGCATCGAAGCCACGGGCGTCCGCCAGTTTCAGGGCGCGGACGATCTGCGCGGTGGCTTCGCGGCCCTGTACGGCGGTGGGGATCAATGTCAGTTGCACCTGGGGTGCGCGACGCCGGAACACGCTGATGATGTCGCGGATCACCGCGCCGGTGGGCGAGCTGATGATGCCGATGCGTTGCGGGTGCGCCGGCAGCGGTACTTTGCGTTCGGCACTGAACAGGCCTTCGGCGCTGAGCTTTTCCTTCAAGGCATCGAAGGCCAGGCGCAGGGCACCATCGCCGGCCGGCTCCACGGTGTCGAGGATCAGCTGATAATCGCCGCGCCCCTCGAACAGCGAGACCTTGCCCCGCACCTTGACCGCCAGACCGTCTTTCAGCGCCTGGCGCACCCGTGCGGCGTTCTGCCGAAACAGCGCGCAACGCACCTGGGCGCCGCTGTCCTTGAGAGTGAAGTACACGTGCCCGGACGCCGGGCGCGCGAGGTTGGATATTTCGCCCTCGACCCAGATATTGCTGAACACGTCTTCGAGCAACACCCGCGCACGGCCGTTGAGCTGAGTAACGGTCAGGACTTCGCGGTCCAGGCCGAGTCTTGCAAAGGGATCTTTAATCATGGGGCGCAGTTTAAAGGCATTCCCGAACCGAATGCACGACCCCTTGTAGGAGCTGCGGAAGGCTGCGATCTTTTGCTCTTGTTTCTAAAGATCAAAAGATCGCAGCCTTCGGCAGCGCCTACAGGGATTAGTTACATGCTGATTGATTGGTTGGGCCAGTGGCAGTTTGGCGCTGGGGAATGGGGCGTGATTGGCCTCGGCATTGCGCTGGCCTACATCGTTTTCGGCATCGCCGGCTTCGGCACCGCGCTGGTCGCCGGACCAATCCTGATCCTGTTCATGCCGCTGTCGAAAATCGTCCCGCTGCTGGTGCTGCTGGATTTCGTCGCAGCCTTCGGCAACTTGCTGCCTTCGCGCCGTGACGTGGCCAGGCCCGAACTGCTGCGGCTGCTGCCGTGCATGGCGGTGGGCTGCACCCTTGGGGTGACCTTCCTGCTGAACCTGAAATCCGACCTGTTGCTGCTGTTGATGGGGCTGTTTATCAGCGCCTATGCGATTTACAGCCTGTGGATAAAAGCTGCTCCGAAACAATTATCGGCCGGATGGTCAGTGCCGATGGGGACGGTGGGCGGGATGTTCGGGGCGTTGTTTGGCAGTGGTGGCTTTTTGTACGCGATTTATCTGAACAGCCGATTGCCCAAGGACGAGGCCCGGGCGACACAGAGCGCGCTGATCAGTTGCAGCACAGTAGTGCGGTTGAGTCTGTTTGCGATCGCCGGGGTGTATTCGGATGTGCCGTTGCTGGTGTTGGCGGTCTGCTTGCTGCCGGCCATGGCGCTGGGGCTGTGGGTTGGTCGGCGTTTGACCAGACGCTTGTCCCGGGAGGCGTTTGTGCGCCTGGTGACGTGGTTGGTGCTGGTGAGCGGGATTGCGTTGATTGGGCGCTATTTGAGCACCTGAT
>NZ_JAIQWX010000274.1 GCF_020164475.1 Pseudomonas sp. REP124
AGCTCATGCATGGAAGACATTCCAAACAATTGAACTGCGATTTCCTGTGGGAGCGAGCCTGCTCGCGATGAGGCCGGTAAAGCCTGCAAAAAATCAGATCCCTTTGAAGACCCCGGGCCGCTTCTCGATCAACGACCTCACCCCCTCCCGCGCATCCTCGGTAGCCAACAACTTCTTCGCCAACCCCGGCAGATTCTTCGCGGCAGCAAGTTCCCCTTCATAACGAGCCTGCCGAGCCGACATCAACGTGGCCTGAACCCCCAGCGGCGCCTGCCTGGCGATGCGCTCTGCCAACTCGATCGCCCGCGGCAGCAAATCCTCACTGGCCACGACTTCCTGCACCAGCCCCAGGTGCAGGGCGTCATGGGCATCGAACTCATCGCCGGTCAGCATCCAGCGCATGGCATTGCCCCAGCCGGCCATCTGATGCAGGCGCAAGGTGGCCCCGCCAAAGGGGAAGATCCCGCGCTGCACTTCCATCTGGGCGAAGCGGGTATTGCTGGCGCAAAGGTTGATGTCGGCGGCCAGCATCAATTCGATGCCGATGGTCAGGCAATAACCCTGTGCGGCGACGATCACCGGCTTGCTGACCCGGGGACCTGCAAACACGCCCCACGGATCGCAGCCTCCGGACGGCGTTTGCCAGCCCTCGATCAGGGTTGAGCTGGCACTTGCCAGATCCAGACCGGCGGTAAAATGCTCGCCATGCCCGAAGACTACCGCCACCCGCGCCTCGCTGTCGGCTTCGAAGTCGCCGTAGGCCAGGCTCAGTGCATTGAGCAGGTCGATGTCGAAGGCGTTGCGCTTGGCGACCCGATCCAGGCCGATCAACAGGACATGACCGCGTTTTTCACGGCTCACACGGCTGGCGTTCAGCTCTTGCATGGTGCATCTCCTGAAGCAGGAAGGGGAGTCGGACCGGCGGTCTGAATCATTCGAGGTGAACCGTTTAAGCGCCATCGCCCGCAGGGCAGGGCCCTTGAAAAATAGACGCTGGCACGACTATCCGCAAAGCGTGTGACAGAACGCCGTACGGATGCATTGAGCGTCAAAAAAAACTCCCTTTTTCGGCAAATTCCGGTATAGTGCGCGCCGGTCTTTAACAGGGCCACGTTTAGGTAGCGCAATTCCCCGAAGTCAACTTCGGTTGCATGTCCGCTTCGGACTCTTCCTTGACGATTCTTTTCATTCAATCGTTTTCGCAAATCCCCGCCGACAAAGCTGCCAGGGCGACTCTTGAGTCTCAACACGGCATGCGCAGCTTTGGAGCATGGGTCTTTGCGGATGCACTTAGAGGCAGACCCATGACCCAGGAAATCGGCGGCTTCGCCGCTCTTGAACTTCATCCCAATATTGTCGCTGCAGTAGTCGCTACCGGCTATGAAGAGCCTTCGGCCATTCAGCAGCAGTCGATCCCGATCATCCTCGCCGGTCACGATATGATTGGTCAGGCGCAAACCGGTACCGGTAAAACCGCCGCCTTTGCCCTGCCTATCCTGCACCGCATTGATCCGTCCAAGCGCGAGCCGCAAGCTCTGATCCTGGCCCCAACTCGTGAGTTGGCGCTGCAAGTTGCAACCGCTTTCGAAACCTACGCCAAGCAAATGCCGGGCGTGACTGTTGTGGCTGTCTACGGCGGCGCGCCGATGGGCCCACAATTGAAAGCAATCCGTAATGGCGCACAGATCGTTGTCGCCACTCCGGGCCGTCTGTGCGACCACCTGCGTCGCGACGAAAAAGTGCTGCAGACCGTGAACCACCTGGTTCTCGACGAAGCAGACGAAATGCTCAAGCTGGGCTTCATGGACGACCTGGAAGTCATCTTCAAGGCCATGCCGGAAACCCGTCAGACCGTATTGTTCTCGGCGACCCTGCCGCAGTCGATCCGTGCCATCGCCGAGCGTCACCTTCGCGATCCAAAGCACGTGAAGATCCAGAGCAAGACCCAGACCGTTACCGCGATCGAGCAGGCTCACCTGCTGGTTCACGCTGACCAGAAGACTTCTGCCGTTCTCAGCCTGCTGGAAGTGGAAGATTTCGACGCGCTGATCATGTTCGTGCGTACCAAGCAAGCGACCCTGGACCTGGCCAGCGCCCTGGAAGCCAAAGGCTACAAAGCCGCTGCGCTGAACGGTGACATTGCCCAGAACCAGCGTGAGCGCGTGATCGACTCCCTCAAGGATGGCCGTCTGGACATCGTTGTGGCGACCGACGTTGCCGCTCGTGGCCTGGACGTACCGCGCATCACTCACGTGTTCAACGTCGACATGCCGTACGATCCGGAGTCCTACGTTCACCGTATCGGCCGTACCGGCCGTGCCGGTCGCGAAGGTCGTGCACTGCTGCTGGTGACTCCGCGTGAGCGCCGCATGCTGCAAGTGATCGAGCGTGTAACCGGTCAGAAGGTTGCCGAAGTTCGTCTGCCGGACGCCCAGGCCGTTCTGGATGCTCGCATCAAGAAACTGACCAACAGCCTGTCGCCGCTGGTGGCTGATGCCGAATCGACCCACGGTGATCTGCTCGATCGCCTGACCGCCGACATCGGTTGCAGCCCACGTGCCCTGGCTGCAGCCCTGCTGCGCAAGGCTACCAACGGTCAAGCGCTGAACCTGGCCGCTATCGAGAAAGAGCGTCCGCTGGTGCCGAACAGTACTCCGCGTGGCGATCGTCCAGAGCGTTCCGGTGACCGTCCTGAGCGTGGCGACCGCGAGCGTCGTGCTCCGATGCCACTGGCCGAAGGTCGTGCACGCTGCCGTACCGCGCTGGGTGCGCGTGACGGTATCGCCGCCAAGAACCTGCTGGGCGCCATCCTCAACGAAGGTGGTTTGGCTCGTGAAGCCATCGGTCGCATCCAGGTGCGTGACAGCTTCAGCCTCGTCGAGCTGCCGGAAGATGGTCTGGAGAAGTTGCTGACCAAGCTGAAGGACACTCGCGTTGCCGGCAAGCAGCTGAAACTGCGTCGCTACCGCGAAGATTGATCGGCTTTCGGGCTGATTGATCGAACAAAAAAATCCCCGACTGGTTCGGGGATTTTTTTTGCCTGTTGTTTGGTGTCAGGCGTGAAATCGGCGGCGCGTCCTTCGCGAGCAAG
>NZ_JAIQWX010000275.1 GCF_020164475.1 Pseudomonas sp. REP124
CCCGCTCCCACAGGGAATCTGCGGCGGGCAGATAGATTGAAGGCGACTCTTGGCTAATTGTCGGAAAGAGCGGGCAGTCAGGCAGGCTTTCGGTAGAATCCCTCGCCGCGGTCGTCGCTCGGCGTCTGTTCTAACTGTTTTGTCTGAGGCTTGTGATGTCGCTGCACTTGATGACGCTGTTTACCGCCCATCCCGCCAAATTGATCAATCTGCTGGCATTGCTCCTGGCCTTCCCGGGTAGCTGGCTGCTGCACGCCACCCGCCGCCGCGAACAGCGCGCCATAGCCAGTCTTGAGGCGCAGCGTCAGAACGGTAGCGGTGAAGAGCCCACGCTGGATTGGGCTACCCTGCGCATGAACCGCTTTTTCTACCGCTTCGGTTTTGCCTGCATGGCGCTGGCGTTGCTGGTTTCGTGGATCAGTACCCAGGTCTGAATCCACACAGAGGATCGGGTAGCGACTAAAGCGGCAACCCTGCCTTGACCCGATACTGATTACGCACCGGCGTCGCATATTGCAGCACCAGGTACGGACGATGCTCTTCAGGGCAGGCATCCAGGCGTTGCTGCCATTGCTCTTGAGCCTTGGCCAGTTCGTCCGCCGCGAACATCTCGGCAGCTTTTGGCACCTGCAACTGCGGATCGGCGTCCTTCCACTGCGCATAAGCCAGGTAATGCACCGGGAACAGGCGGTAACCGCCCAGAATCTGCTTGTCCATCTCGACCGCCAATTGCTTGGTGTCCTCAAACAGCTCGGTGATCGGCGCGGCAAAGTTCACGTGCACCCGGCCCTTGTAGCCGGTGATGCCCTTGGCGATGCTCACGTCATCCTCGCCCGGCGCCTTGGTATAGGTGCCGGTGGTGGCGCGGATGTACAGCTCGCGGGCCTTGGCCTGGTCGCACGGGTCGTATTCATAGCTGATCGACACTGGCGTCAGGTTCAAGGAGCGAATGACTTCGCCGAACGGCTCGTCCTTGCGGCTCATGTGGAACATCTTCAGGATCGCGGACTCGGTACGGTCGTCGCCGTCCTTGGCCCGGCCTTCGGCCTGGGCGATCCAGATCGACGCGCAATCGTTGCGGATCGAATGGTTGATGTACGCCGATAGCAATTGGTACGCCGCCATTTTCTCGCGACGGCCGGTGATCGAACGGTGCACGATGAAACTCTTGTTCAGGCGCATCAGGTCGCTGACGAAAGGCTTCTGCAGCAGGTTGTCGCCGATAGCAATACGGGGAGTCGGCAGGCCGGCGTGGTACACGGCGTAGTTGACGAAGGCCGGGTCCATGACGATATCGCGGTGGTTGGCGATGAACAGGTAGGCGCTGCCGGACTTGAACTGCTCGACACCGGTGTAGGTCACGCCATCGGTGGCGCGCTCGATGGTGTGGTCGACGTAGTGCTCGACTTTGTCCTGCAGGGTGGCCACCGAAGTGACGCCGGCGAACTCACGGCGCAGACGATGAGCTATAAGAGGTTTGAGCGCCCAGCCCAGGGCACCGGCAAAACGCGGAAAGCGGAAGTGGGTGAGGATATCTAGAAACGCCTTGTCGCCGAGCAGTCGTGCCAGCACTGCCGGGACTTCACTGTCGTCATAAGGTCGGATGGCATCGAATTCGCCCATCATGCTCTCTTGTTGGAAACGGCTAGGGTAAGTAAAGGTTCTGATCAAAAACCGGCAGGGCACGGTCTGAAAAGTAGTCAGACACCAATAGCCCTGCAAATAGACCGGCGATTATACGCACAAGTCACTCGGGAGACCGCGATGCTGGAAAGCGCAGTTTATGAATGTCCGTATTGTGGTGAGGAAGTCGAAACCACCATCGACCTGTCCGCAGGTGATCAGACCTATATTGAAGACTGTCAGGTGTGTTGTCGGCCGATAACCTTTGTCCTGCAGGTTCATGGCGAGGAATGGCACCTGGAAGTGTTCAGCGAGAACGATTGAAGGCCTATATGCAGCGAATCTACGAACCGGAAAACCTGATGGAGGGCGAGTTGCTGCAAGGCATGCTCGCCAGCGAGGGCATCGAGGCGCATCTGGTGGGGCGCGACCTGGTCGGTGCCAGCGGCGAACTGCCGATTTTCGGGCTGCTGGGCCTGGCGGTGGAAAACGATCAGGCCGCCTACGCCCGCGAGCTGATCAGCGCGTACAATGCCGCGCTGCCGCTTGCGGGGGATGAACCCGAGAGCTTTCCGGGCACGCTGGTCTGTTAGGCTGGCCGTTCGTTTGATCAAGAGTCGTGCTGCGCCATGTGTGGACGTTATGCCCTGTTTCGCTGGAATCCCGCCTTTGCGGCCCTGCCTGGCTTCCCCGCCGATCAGCAGGCCCAGTGGAACATTTCCCCCAATGATTCGGTGTTGATCCTGCGTGCCGGCGAAGACGGCCAGCGCAACCTGGCGCGGGCGCGCTGGGGCCTGACACCGCCGTGGCTGACCGATATGTCCCGCACACCGGCCCACGCCCGCGCCGAAACCGTGGCCGAACAGCCCATGTTCCGCGAAGCCCTGCGCCTGCGTCGTTGCCTGCTGCCGGCCAACGGATTCTACGAATGGCGCGGCGGCACGCGCAAACGCCCGTACTGGCTGACGCCGGGGGAGGGCTCGTCGTTGTTTTTCGCGGCGATCTGGGAGGCGTATCCGGTGCAGGAGCAGGTGTGGCTGAGCACGGCGGTGATCACCCAACCCGCGGCCAGTCAGCGGCGACCGTTGATTCTGGATGCGGCCGGGCAGGAAGCCTGGCTCAACCCCGAAACCCCATTGCACACCCTCCAAGCCCTCCTCGCCAGCGAACCCGCCGCATTGCGCGAGCGGGTCCTGGCGAACATGGTCAATGATCCGAAACTCAACGGCCCGGAGTGCCTGACCCCGGGGTGAAAGCATCGCGAGCAGGCTCGCTCCCACAGGGTTTTTGTGTCGTTTGGAGTATCTGGGTAAGACACACAACCTGTGGGAGCGGGCTTGCCCGCGAAGAGGCCGGCACATCCAGCATCAATGTCGACTGTCCTGACGCCTTCGCGGGCAAGCCCGCTCCCACAGTGGTCGGTGGTGTTGGCCGATTCCGTGATCGACGCGAAATCC
>NZ_JAIQWX010000276.1 GCF_020164475.1 Pseudomonas sp. REP124
GCGAGGCTTGCCCGCGAAAGCTATCTAAAAATCACCACAATTCTTCAGATTCAACGCACCGCCTCAAACAACCCGGTAGCCCCCATCCCGCCCCCCACGCACATGGTTACGATGCCGTAGCGCAAATTGCGCCGCTGCAACTCGCGAACCACATGCCCGACCTGCCGCGATCCGGTCATGCCGAACGGATGACCAATGGAAATCGAGCCGCCATTGACGTTGTATTTGTCGTTATCGATCTCCAGTCGATTACGCGCATACAGGCATTGCGAGGCAAACGCCTCATTGAGCTCCCACAGATCGATATCACCAATCTGCAAACCCTTGGCCTTGAGCAGCTTGGGCACGGAGAACACCGGGCCGATGCCCATTTCATCCGGCTCACAACCGGCCACAGTGAATCCGCGGAAGAACGCTATGGGCTTCAAACCCAGCGCCAGGGCTTTTTCCAGACTCATCACCAGGGTCATGGACGCACCATCAGACAACTGCGAAGAGTTGCCGGCCGTGACCGAACCGTCTTCAGCGAACACCGGTTTCAAACCTGCGAGGCTTTCCAGAGTCGTGTCCGGACGGTTGCAATCATCGCGATCCACAACGCCTTCGAAGATTTTCACCTCGCCCGTCGCCTTGTCTTCCACCCGATACTTCACCGCCATCGGCACGATTTCATCGTCGAACAGGCCGGCGGCCTGGGCCAGGGCGGTGCGCTGCTGGCTTTGCAATGCGTACAGGTCCTGCTCTTCGCGGCTGACGTTGTAGCGGCGGGCGACGACTTCTGCGGTCTGGCCCATCGGGAAATAGATGCCCGGCACCTGCTCCTTGAGCAGCGGGTTGATCAGGTTGTCGGTGTTGACGCTTTTCATGGTCAGGCTGACCGATTCGACGCCGCCCGCAACAATGATGTCGCTGCAACCGGAGGCGATCTGGTTGGCGGCGATGGCAATGGCTTGCAGGCCTGAGGAACAGAAACGATTGAGGGTCATGCCGGCCACGCCGGTGCCGAGCTTGGACAGCACCGCGACATTGCGCCCGATATTGAAGCCTTGGGCGCCTTCATTGGAGGCGGCACCGACAATGCAGTCCTCGACGCTGGCCGGGTCGATGCCGGTGCGCGCCAGCAAGGCGTTGACGCAATGCGCCGCCATGTCATCCGGGCGGGTCTGGTTGAACTTGCCGCGAAAGGACTTGGCCAGGCCGGTCCGCACGCTGTCGACGATCACCACTTCACGCATGGCATACCTCATTGTTGTTATCGGTTGAGAGTGGATCGAGCATAAGCCCACCCAATTGCCGACCGCGACAATCATTCACCTTGCGTATGCGCAGCCATCGCCTCACTTCTTGTCTTTCTTGTCCTTGTGCGCATGACGGTCGGAGCGCTCAAACGCCTGCTCCAGCGCGTGATTGATCGTGCGCAGTACCTTGACCCGCGCCCAGCGCTTGTCATTGGCTTCGATCAGCGTCCATGGCGCCACTTCGGTGCTGGTGCGATCGACCATGTCGCCGACGGCGGCTCGATAGTCATCCCACTTGTCGCGGTTGCGCCAGTCGTCTTCGGTGATCTTGAAGCGTTTGAAGGGGATATTTTCCCGGGCCTGGAAGCGCTCCAGTTGTGTCTGCTTGTCGATGGACAGCCAGAACTTGACCACGATGACTCCGGCATCGGCGAGCTGCTCTTCGAAGTCGTTGATTTCGCTGTAGGCGCGCAACCAGTCTGCCGGGCTGCAAAAGCCTTCGATGCGCTCGACCAGCACCCGGCCGTACCAGGACCGATCGAACACGGTGAATTTGCTCCGCGCCGGTATATGCCGCCAGAAGCGCCACAGGTACGGCTGCGCCCTTTCTTCTTCAGTCGGTGCGGCAATCGGCACGATGCTGTACTGACGCGGGTCCAGCGCCGCGGCCACCCGACGGATCGCCCCGCCCTTGCCCGCCGCATCGTTGCCCTCGAACACCGCCACCAGGGCGTGACGGCGCATGCGTTTGTCGCGCATCAGGCCGGAGAAGCGGGCCTGCTCGGTGATCAACTGTTCCTCGTAATCGTCCTTGTCCAGACGCAGGGTCAGATCGAGGCTGTCCAGCAGATTGATTTGATCGACACTGGGAAAGACTGGCGCGGCGCTGACTTTTTCCGGATGGATTTGCGGCCGTTTCAGAGCGCTTTGCAGGCCTTCGAGGAGGATCTTGCCCACCACCAGACTGCGATAGTTCGGGTCCAGCCCGGCGATCACGTGCCACGGCGCATAGTCGCGGCTGGTGCGGCGCAAAATGCGTTCGCCGTACTTCACGAACTTGTCGTAGGTTTGCGATTGCTGCCAGTCCAGCGGGCTGATGCGCCAGCTGTGCAACGGGTCGTCGGCCAGGGCCTTGAGCCGCGCCTTCATCTGCTTTTTGGAGAGGTGGAACCAGAACTTGAAGATCACTGCGCCTTCATCGCAGAGCATTTTTTCCAGGCGCTCGGCGCCGTTGATGGCCTGATCGAATCGAGGCTCCTTGAGCGCGCCATGGACCCGGGCCTGGAGCATCTGGCTGTACCAGTTGCCGAAGAAAATCCCCATGCGCCCCGTGGCCGGCAGCATCCGCCAGTAGCGCCAGGCCGGTGGGCGGGCCAGTTCTTCATCGGTCTGCTGATCGAAGGTACGGACTTCGATCAGGCGCGGATCCATCCACTCATTGAGCAGTTTGACCGTCTCGCCCTTGCCGGCGCCCTCAATGCCATTGATCAGGATGATCACCGGAAAACGCTTTTGCTGCTGCAGCTCGAACTGCGCCTCGAGCAAGGCTTCGCGCAGGGCCGGCACTTCGGCTTCGTAGGTTTCTTTGTCGATGATGTGATCGATTTCGGCGGATTCGAACATGAGGGGCTCCCTTCCAGATCTGAGCAAGACTAGCGGATTGAGTTGCGGGGCAGCAGAGTTTTTCCCCTGATAACCGCCCCGTTAGCGAGAGAACCCTGTGGCGAGGGGGCTTGCCCCCGTTGGGCTGCGAAGCGGCCCCAAAAGA
>NZ_JAIQWX010000277.1 GCF_020164475.1 Pseudomonas sp. REP124
CGCAGTCCAACGGGGGCAAGCCCCCTCGCCACAGGTCTGTGTTCGGTTTGACTGACTGAGTCAGATCCCGGCCAGCGCCAGATCCATCGCAAAGTAGGTAAAGATCAGATCCGCCCCCGCCCGCTTGATCGCCCCGAGGCTCTCGCGCACCACGCGGTCCTCGTCGATGGCGCCGGCCTGGGCGGCGAACTTGATCATCGCGTACTCCCCACTCACCTGATACGCCGACAGCGGCAGGTTCGAGGCTTCGCGGATGTCGCGGATGATGTCCAGGTAGGCACCGGCCGGCTTGACCATCAGCGCATCGGCACCTTCCTGTTCGTCCAGCAACGATTCACGCAGAGCTTCGCGACGGTTCATCGGGTTCATCTGGTAGCTCTTGCGGTCGCCCTTGAGCGCGCTGCCGCCGGCTTCGCGGAACGGGCCGTAGAGCGCCGAGGCGAATTTGGTCGAATAGGCCATGATCGCGGTCTGGGTGAAACCGGCCTGATCCAGCGCCCGCCGAATCGCCTGGACTTGACCGTCCATGGCCGCCGACGGCGCGATCACATCGGCGCCGGCACGGGCCGCCGCCACCGCCTGCTTGCCGAGGTTGATCAGGGTCTGGTCGTTATCCACTTCATGGTTGTGCAGCACGCCGCAATGGCCGTGGTCGGTGTACTCGCAGAAGCAGGTGTCGGACATCACGATCATCTCCGGCACCGCGTCTTTGGCGATCCGCGACATGCGCGAGACCAGGCCGTTTTCCCGCCAGGTATCGCTGCCGTTGCCGTCCAGATGATGGGACACGCCAAAGGTCATCACCGACTTGATCCCGGCCTTGGCATAACGCTCGATTTCGCCGGCCAGCTTCGACTCGGGAATGCGCATCACCCCGGGCATGCTCTTGATCGGCACGAAATCGTCGATTTCTTCCTCGACGAAAATCGGCAGAACCAGATCGTTCAAAGTGAACTCGGTTTCCTGGAACAGCCTGCGCAGGCTCGCATTGCGGCGCAGACGGCGTGGGCGTGCTTCGGGGAACTGGCTGGACATGGGCATTCCTGAAAATCCGGGGAGAAACAAAAATCCCTGTGGGAGCGGGCTTGCTCGCGAAAGCGGTGTATCAGTCGACACATGTATTGATTGACAGTGCGCTTTCGCGAGCAAGCCCGCTCCCACAGGGGTTCAGCGGTTAATTGGAGATCGGCTTCGGAATCTCCAGCCCACGCTTGACCGCCGGCCGCGCCAGGAAGCGCTCCAGCACGCGGGTGACGTTCGGGAAATTCTGGATGCCTACCAGGTCACCGGCCTCGTAGAAGCCGATCAGGTTGCGCACCCACGGGAAGATCGCGATGTCGGCGATGGTGTAGTGCTCGCCCATGACCCAGTCGCGGCCTTCCAGGCGCGTGTTCAGCACACCCAGCAGGCGCTTGCTTTCTTCGACGTAGCGATCGCGAGGACGCTTGTCTTCATAGTCCTTGCCGGCGAATTTGTTGAAGAAGCCGAGCTGGCCGAACATCGGGCCGATCCCGCCCATCTGGAACATCAGCCACTGAATGGTCTCGTAGCGCAAGGCGGCGTCCTGGGGCAGCAGCTGACCGCTTTTGTCGGCCAGGTACATCAGGATCGCGCCGGACTCGAACAGCGGCAGCGGCTTGTCGCCCGGGCCGTGGGGATCGAGGATCGCCGGGATCTTGTTGTTGACGCTCAACGAAATAAATTCCGGGGTCAACTGATCGTTGCTGCCGAAATCCACGCGATGCGGCTCATAAGGCAGGCCGATCTCTTCGAGCATGATCGAGACCTTGACGCCGTTGGGGGTCGGCAGGGAATACAGCTGAATCCACTCCGGATTGTTGGCCGGCCATTTCCGGGTGATGGGGAATGCAGACAAATCGGTCATGGGCAAATCCACGGAAAAATGAGAGTGAGGATCATAAGGCAGATCGGCGCCAGTGCGAGGCATGAAACCATCATTCTCACTGATGGTGGAGATCGAAAGAGATGACTGGCCTTGGGCGGCCATCACTGTACCTTGTCCATAAATTCGCAACATGCTGTCGATAACCTTCGCGACATCCCGTTCAAGGTGACCGACAAATGGCTGTATTTCCGGCCGGAATCGAACCAATGGGTTTCAGAGGACTCTGATCACTAACCCTTTGAAAACGGACCGGTTTCACGACATGGAAAACACCCGGACCAGGACATCCGCGGTGTAGAGGTTTGTCAGCCTTAACCCATTTGCTGAAGAACACTTTTCCATGATGAATTTTTTGAAACGCGCCAATCGCTTCAAACATCGCGCCTACATTTTCCTGCCCGCCGTGCTGGCGGCCAGCGCGTTGTTCCTGATGCTCGAATCCCGCGTCAACGCCGCCCAACCCACCGATGGCACCCAGACGCTGGTGTTCCTGCGTCACGCGGAAAAACCCGCCGGTGGCCTGGGCCAGCTCAATTGCCAGGGTCTGAACCGCGCCATCGATCTGGCGACCTTGCTGCCGGAAAAATTCGGCAAGGCCGACTACGTGTTCGCCGCCAACCCGACTCGTAATGTCGAGGAAGGTGAACTGGACAATTCCTACAGCTACATCCGCCCGCTGATGACCATCAGCCCCAGCGCGATCAAGCTCGGCCTGCCAGTGAACATCGATTACTCGGCCAACGACACCAGCGACCTGGCCGATGAACTGCTTCACGACAAGTACCACAACTCGGTGATCTACACCGCCTGGTCCCATGGCTACCTGCCGGAGCTGATCAACAAAGTAGCCGGCGAAGCGGTTGGCAAGAAGCAGAAGATCACCGAAGACTGGGAATCCGGCGACTATGACTCGCTGTATGTCCTGACCCTGACCTGGCACAACGGCAAGGCCAGTGTGCAGAGCCAGAGCTACAAGCAGGGGTTGGATAATGGGCGGGAGACTTGTCCGACCTGAGTTTTTGTGGTGCCTGACAGGGCCTCTTCGCGGGCAAGCCTCGCTCCTACAGATTGCATCGCG
>NZ_JAIQWX010000278.1 GCF_020164475.1 Pseudomonas sp. REP124
TGCGGATTCCATGACCATCCGGACACCCATTCCACCAACATCCGGACACTGATTCCACGCTGATCCGGACACTCATTCCACGAGCATCCGGACACCGATTCCACGGCCATCCGGACACTTTCAGGCAGGCAGCAACGCAGGACTATTCACTACCATCGACCTCTTTTATCGAAGCGAAGAGGTCGTCGTGGAGCGTTTATCCATGCGTAAAATCCGAGAGGTACTACGCCTAAAGTTCGACGCCGGCCTGTCCGTGCGCAAGATCGCCGCCAGCTTATCCATCGGCCACTCGAGTGCGGGCGACTACCTTTGCCGGTTCGCAGCCAGCGGGCTTCAGTGGCCCATCGATATTTCTGACACTGAGTTGAATCGACGGCTGTATCCACCGGCAGTGCCGGTGCCGACCGGTCAACGCCCAATGCCTGATTGGGCATGGGTGCATGCCGAGTTACGCCGACCCGGCGTCACCTTGGCCCTGCTCTGGCAAGAGTACCGACTCGCTCATCCGCAAGGCTTCCAATACAGCTGGTTCTGCGAGCACTACCGCCTCTGGGCCGCCAAGGTCGACGTGGTCATGCGCCAGGAACATCGCGCCGGCGAAAAGCTGTTCGTCGATTACGCGGGTCAGACCGTGCCGATCATCGACCGGCGAACCGGAGAGATCCGCCAGGCCCAGATTTTCGTCGCCGTCCTCGGCGCCTCCAGCTACACCTTCGCCGAGGCGACCTGGTCGCAGAAACTGCCCGACTGGCTTGGCTCGCACGCCCGCTGTTTTGCTTTTTTCGGCGGCACCGCACAGATCCTGGTGCCCGACAATCTGCGCAGTGGCGTGACCAAGGCGCACCGTTACGAGCCCGATATCAACCCCAGTTACCGCGATCTGGCCGAGCACTACGGCGTCGCCGTATTGCCCGCTCGCTCACGAAAACCCAAGGACAAAGCCAAGGTCGAAGTCGGTGTACAGGTCGTCGAGCGCTGGATCCTGGCGGTGCTGCGCAACCGCCAGTTCTTCTCGCTGAGCGAACTCAATACGGCCATCGGTCTGCTGCTGGATCGCCTCAATCATAAGCCCTTCAAAAAGCTGCCCGGCTCACGCCGGTCAGCCTTCGAGACCCTCGACCAACCGGCACTGCAAGCGCTGCCGGAACATCCATACGTCTACGCCGAGTGGAAAAAGGTACGTGTCCACATCGATTACCACGTCGAGGTCGACGGCCACTTCTACTCGGTGCCGTACCAATTGGTGAAGCACCAACTCGAAGTGCGGCTGACCGCACAAATCGTCGAATGCTTCCACGCCAACCAGCGCGTGGCCAGCCACCTGCGCTCGCCACACAAAGGTCGCCACACCACCCAAACCGAGCACATGCCCAAGAGCCACCGCGAACATGCCGAGTGGACGCCGCAGCGACTGATCCGCTGGGCAGAACAGACCGGCCCGAATACAGCCGGCGTCATCGCCTACATCCTCGAACGCCGAATCCATCCGCAGCACGGCTTCCGTGCCTGTCTGGGCATCTTGCGCCTGAGCAAACAGCACGGCGAAGAGCGGCTGGAAGCCGCTTGCCAGCGTGCGCTGGCATTGGGCGCATGCAGCTACAAAAGCCTCGAATCGATCCTGCGCCAAGGACTGGAACGGCTGCCGCTGACCCAGCAAAACCTGCCGTTACTGCCCGAAGAACATATCAATCTGCGCGGCCCTGACTACTACCACTGACTGAAAAAAAGGAGCACAAACATGCTGCCCAATCCGACACTCGACAAGCTGCAAACCCTGCGCCTGCACGGCATGGTCAAGGCGCTGAACGAGCAACACGCGACGCCCGACATCAACGATCTCAGCTTCGACGAACGCTTAGGCCTGATGGTCGACCGCGAACTGACCGAGCGTGAAGATGCTCGCCTGACCACCCGCCTCAAAGCCGCGCGACTGCGCCACAACGCTTGCCTGGAGGACATCGACTACCGCAGCCCGCGCGGCCTGGACAAGTCTCTGATCCTGCAACTGGGCAGCGGGCAATGGCTGCGCGACGGGCTGAACTTGATCATCGGCGGCCCGACCGGCGTGGGCAAAACCTGGTTGGCCTGCGCGCTGGCTCACAAAGCTTGCCGCGACGGTTACAGCGTGCGCTATCTGCGCCTGCCGCGCTTGATGGAAGAGCTGGGCCTGGCCCACGGCGATGGGCGCTTCGCGAAACTGATGGCCGGTTATGCCAAGACCGACTTGCTGATCCTAGACGACTGGGGCTTGGCGCCGTTTACCGCAGCACAACGGCGCGACATGCTCGAACTGCTGGACGACCGCTACGGCAACCGCTCGACGCTGGTGACCAGCCAGATGCCAGTGGACAAATGGCACGCGCTGATCGGCGATCCGACCCTGGGCGATGCGATCCTCGACCGGCTGGTGCACAACGCTTATCGAATCGAACTGAAGGGCGAATCGATGCGCAGACGCGCAACGAAATTGACCGCAGCAGGGACTTCAGACTAACAATGCAAGCCTGCGTCGCTGCGCTCCGACTGCCTGTCCGAATGCGCGTGGAACGAGTGTCCGGATGTTGGTGGGCTGAGTGTCCGGATGGCGTGGAATCCGCA
>NZ_JAIQWX010000279.1 GCF_020164475.1 Pseudomonas sp. REP124
ATCGCCGCCGCCCGTTTTCCACTGCGCAGCGATCCGGCGAAGAGCCAGTTCTTGCGTCCAAGAGCCCATGGCCTAATTTGATTCTCACACCAGTTGTTGTCTATGGGGACGGTTCCATCATCCAGGTAGCGCGACAGCGCTGCCCAGCGTTTCAGGCTGTAATCCAGCGCTCTACTGATGGCCGAACCTTCGGGCACGAGATCGCGCTGGGCGATCATCCAGGCATGCAGCCTATCCATCACCGGTACAGCTTTTTCCTGCCGTATTTGGCGCCGTAAATCCGGTTCCAGGTCGCGGACTTCGCTCTCGATTTCGTACAGCAACTGGATGTACCGCAATGCCTGCTCGGCGAGCTGGCTCTTGTTGGTAGCGTGCAGTTCGAAGAACTTGCGCCGGGCATGGGCCATGCAGCCGATCTCGGTCACGCCGAGTTCGAAGCTGGCCTTGTAACCGCCAAAGTCATCGCAGACCAGCTTGCCCCTCCAGCCTTGCAGAAAGTTGCGAGCATGCTCTCCGGCACGGCTGGGACTGAAGTCATAAACCACTGCTGCCACGTCCGAGAACTGGCTGGTGGCGTAGGCCCACACATAGGAACGGTGGGTTTTCTTTGTGCCTGGCGCGAGCATCTGCACCGGCGTTTCATCAGCGTGGACGACCTGCTGCCCCAGCACCACGTCGCGCAGCGCGTCGACCAGAGGCTGCAACTGCACGCCGGTTGCACCCACCCACTGAGCAAGTGTTGAACGTGGAATCGCCAGGCCAGCTCGACCGAAAATCGATTCCTGACGGTAAAGCGGTAGATGGTCGGCAAACTTGGCGATCATGACGTGGGCCAACAGCCCAGCAGTCGGGATGCCCTTGTCGATGACCTGCGCCGGAACCGGTGCCTGAATCAGCGTTTCGCAGTCATCGCAGACCCATTTGCCACGAACATGGCGCTCGACGGTAAATACGCCGGGCGTGTAGTCCAGCTTTTCGCTGACGTCCTCACCGATGCGCTTGAGGGCGCAGCCGCATGGGCAGTGAGTGTTGTCCGGTTCGTGGTGGATCAGCGTGCGTGGAAACTCAGCCGGTAACGCAGTGCGTTTGGGCTTCTGCTTTTTCTCAGGCACAGTTATCACTGTCTGCAAGCTTTGAAGCTCGGCTTCAATCGCTGCGATATCGGTGTCGATCAGATCATCAAGCAGGCTGGCCTGCTCGGGATTCATCTGCTCGCTGCGCTTAGCAAATTTCAAACGCTTGAGTTGGGCGATCTCATGGGTCAGTTTTTCGATGAGCGTTTGGTCGCGATGGATCTTCTTGCCCAGGGTCTCGACGGTTTGCCCCATCGACTCGACGGTCATACCCAACGTGTCGACCTGATGGTCGAGCGTCTCGACACGCTGCATCAACTGCGTCGCCAAGGCGCGCAGTTGTTCAGGGGTCAAGTGATCGAGATCGGGAAGAGAAGTCATGGTGCCGATTTTGCCAGACCAGGCAATTTGCGGCGATAAATCGATAGGCTAATGGCTGCCGTCAAAGCAGTGTGATCGAACCGCCAGCACCTGCACGTTGCCATGGTAGGCCCAACACCAATGCCTGAAGCTGCTCGGCATCGAGTTCTATTTCTGATCCATGTCGGATGCCAGGCCAGTGAAATCTGCCTTGATTCAATCGACGAGCCGCCAACCAGACCCCAAAGCCGTCATGCACCAGCACTTTCATCCGAGTGGCGCGGCGGTTGGCGAACAGATAAGCACAGTGCGGCTGCGCCGCACCGAACACGGCAATCACCCGGGCCAATGCGGTTTCAGTGCCTGCTCGCATGTCCATGGGCTCGGTGGCAAGCCAGATGGAATCGATGCGGATCATTGGGCAAGCTCACGGATAAAACGGGCACATCCATCGGGGTCTGAAGATGGCCATTTCACCGTGAGCTTTTGCTGACCGAAAGGGATCTCGATGCTGACAGGCTGTTGCTGACCGGGCTGCTTTAACGACTCAAGTTTCATCGGAACAAAAGCGGGCAGCGCCGGCGGCTGACCATCGCGATAAACAGGAATCCATTTTCGAACCAAGTTGGCGTTGATCCCGTGGCGCAGGGCAACGCTGGCCATCGATACGCCCGGTTGCAGGCATTCCTGGACGACTTGAGCTTTAAAGGGTTTGGGATAAGAGGTTCTTTGGCGCATGGGAATCCGGAAGATAAGGGCGATGGTGTCCACGTATTTCAAGTGGAGAACATCGCCCTTATCGCTGAAGTCGGGTAGGTGACTTCGCCGGACGGTTAC
>NZ_JAIQWX010000028.1 GCF_020164475.1 Pseudomonas sp. REP124
ACGCGGTCTAGCTGACGATCACTGCGCCAACCACCCACCATCCACATTCCACGCCGCGCCCCGCACCTGGCTCCCGGCCTCGCTGCACAGAAACAGCACCAACTCACCCAACTGCGGTGGCGTGACGAACTCCAGCGACGGCTGTTTCTCGGCCAGCAAATCATGCTGCGCCTGCTGTGGATCGATCCCGGTTGCGGCGCGATCGTCGATCTGCTTCTGCACCAGCGGCGTCAATACCCAACCCGGGCAAATCGCATTGCAAGTGACATTGCTGGTCGCGGTTTCCAACGCCACCACCTTGGTCAACCCGATCACCCCATGCTTGGCCGCCACATAAGCCGCCTTGCCCGTCGACCCCACCAGACCATGCACCGATGCAATGTTGATCACCCGGCCCCAGCCCTTGGCGCGCATGCCCGGCAGGCTCAGGCGGGTGCTGTGGAACACCGACGACAGATTGATGGCGATGATCGAGTCCCAACGTTCCACCGGAAACTCGTCCACCGGCGCCACGTGCTGGATGCCGGCGTTGTTCACCAGAATGTCGACGCCGCCGAACTCACGTTCGACATAGGCAATCATGTCGGCGATCTGCGCAGGATCGCTGACATCGGCGGGATGATGGCCGACCTTGCCGCCGTACTGCGCGACTTCGGCGATGACCTTCGACGCATCGCCGAAACCGTTGAGGATCAGGTTGGCGCCAGCCTTGGCCAGGCTCAGGGCAATCCCCAAGCCGATGCCGCTGGTGGAGCCGGTGACCAGTGCGGTCTTGCCTGAAAGAGTCGTCATGAATACCTCACACAATGCCAGTGGCGTAGAAAGTGCCGATCACCACGAAAACCGCCAGGGTCTTGATCAGCGTAATACAGAAAATGTCTTTGTAAGCTTCGCGGTGGGTCAGGCCGGTGACCGCCAGCAAGGTAATCACCGCGCCGTTGTGCGGCAGGGTGTCCATGCCGCCACTGGCCATCGCGGCCACGCGGTGCAGCACTTCCAGCGGGATGTTCGCGGCGTGGGCCGCGGCGATGAACTGCTCGGACATCGCCGCCAGGGCGATACTCATGCCGCCCGAGGCGGAACCGGTGATACCGGCCAGCAACGTCACGGTAATCGCTTCGTTGACCAGCGGATTGGGAATGCTCTTGAGCCAGTCGGCCAGCACCAGGAAGCCCGGCAAGGACGCGATCACCGCCCCGAAACCGTATTCCGACGCGGTGTTCATCGCTGCCAGCAAGGCACCGCTGACCGCGCTTTTACTGCCTTCGGCCAGTTTGCTCTTGATCGCCGTGAAACCGAACGCCAGCACCATGAGAATGCCTACCAGCAACGCGGCCTGAACCGCCCAGATCGCAGTGAGCTTGGCGATCTCGGTGGTGACCGGCGCGGCCATTCCCGGCAGGGCCAGGCTATGAGTCTTGCCGTACCACTGCGGAATCCATTGGGTAAACAGCAAGTTCATGATGCCCACCGCCAGCAAAGGCGACAGCGCGATCCACGGGTTTGGCAGCTTCAGGTCGGAGGCGGTTTCCGGCTCATTGCGCAGCTCCGTGCCATAGCCTTCACCGGCACGTTGTGCCTTATTGCGCTGGCGCTGGAGAAACAGCATGCCGGCGCAGAACACGAAGATCGTACCGATCACCCCCAGCCACGGCGCGGCCCAGGCGGTGGTGTTGAAGAAGGTGCTGGGGATGATGTTCTGGATCTGCGGCGTACCGGGCAGGGCGTCCATGGTGAACGAGAACGCACCCAGAGCAATCGTCGCCGGAATCAGGCGCTTGGGAATATTGCTCTGGCGGAACATCTCGGCGGCAAACGGATAGACCGCAAACACCACCACAAACAGCGACACACCCCCATAAGTGAGCAACGCGCAGACCAGCACAATCACCAGCATCGCCTGGCGAGTACCCAGCAAGCGAATGGCCGCAGCGACGATGGAACGCGAGAACCCGGACAACTCGATCAACTTGCCGAACACGGCACCGAGCAGGAACACGGGGAAATACAGCTTGATGAACCCGACCATCTTCTCCATGAACACCCCGGTAAAGGCGGGCGCAACGGCGGAAGGGTCGGTCAGCAGAACGGCGCCGAGAGCGGCGATGGGAGCAAAAAGGATAACGCTGTAGCCGCGGTAAGCAGCGAGCATCAGCAGCGCGAGGGCCGCCAAGGCAATGATCACACTCATGGTGTGTCTCCTGGGATTGTTATTTTTGTATAGGTGAAGCTTTGTAGGAGGGGGCTATAGCGAGTTCTGTGCCAAAAGCTTAAGTCGTTGAAATATAAGGATTTAATTTTCTTGGCGGGGGTTGTTGCTAGGCTTTTGTCTCTGATTGGAGATTTTTTGTGGAGCGAGAAGATCGCAGCCTTCGGCAGTTCCTACAGGGGAACGCGGAAATCCTGCGTAGGAGCTGCCGAACACTGCGATCTTTTGATCTTCAGAAATCCTTCCATAAACAGAGATTAACGTCTCTTTATGGAGACTTTCGTGTGACACCACAGAGGATAGACCCAGGAAATATGGATT
Organism: Pseudomonas sp. REP124; assembly: GCF_020164475.1. GTDB lineage: Bacteria > Pseudomonadota > Gammaproteobacteria > Pseudomonadales > Pseudomonadaceae > Aquipseudomonas. The sequence goes on from NZ_JAIQWX010000028.1 coordinate 2,531, forward strand.
GCGGTGTCGTAGTAGGTATAGAGATGAAAGGGGTGTTCAAGCACCAAAGGCTCTTGATTCACCAACCGTCGCGCAAGTGCGGCGCGCATCTCCGGGCGATTTGAGTTCGAATTCCAGAGCCCATTCTGTTGCGCGACACACACCATCGAAAATGCATTTTCAATGGCAAGATCCGTTGCGCAGGCAACGACGCAATCGAGGATCTCGTCAACTCGATAAAGGCTCTAGTGCAAGCAAATCATCCAGTGCCTGCCGGAAACTCATCATCAGGTTGTGCGCAGCTTCCTGCGAAATGGCGTCACGGTAGTAGGACAGACTGCCGACCAATCCGCCTTCTGTGCGTAGCGTGTTAAGTGAAACATCAGTCTTGATTCCACTGGAGGGCACCCCGATACCCTTAAGCTGAGATGTGCCTAGCTGGCGTTGCCCGGCGGGATAGTTATGGTGGTTGTACCAATAGGGAAAGCGCGAACCATAAGCGCTGGAGCAGGGTGAACAGTGGGCTTCAAGTTTCTGCGGAGGCAGCAGTGCGTGACCGCTCGCATCCAGTACGCAACCACTGACCTGCTCCAGCAAGTGCAGGGAAGGGGACCAATCAGAAAGCCTCGGACGGATCACCATGGGATGGACAAAATACCCCACCACTGGCTCCAGGGCCGCATCGGTCCGGTTGGCGATGGGGGAGCGAACATAGAGGTCGCTGGTGTCGGTCTTTTTTGCGAGCGCCATCAGGAATGCCGTCAGGATCACGGTGTACAGACTCGATCCCGTTTGGCTGCACAAATGCACGATGGCCGGGTACTGCGCATCCAGGTTCAGTGGAATTACAGCGCTACGAAAGGTGAATACTAGGGGCCGCTCAATGGCGTCACGCATGGAAAAGGGCTCGGGCAGGTGTTTGAGTGTCTGCTCCCAGAAAGCGATGTGTTGATTCAGCAAACCCTCGGCAAAACGTTGATGCTGCGCATCCGTGTAGTCCGAGTAGCTCAGTCGGGATTGGATGTTTCCCGGCACGCCTGTCGTCAACAAGGACTGGTAGTGAGCACAGAGCTGGTCCATCAGGATCGCCCCCGACCAGCCGTCGAATGCAATGTGGTGGGCGGTGATGATCAGTGCATCATCCGATCCGGGGCACTCAATGTAGGTGGCGCGGACCAAGGGTGGTTGTCGCAAATCAATGGCGGTCAATGATTCTTCGATGACCCTGTGTACCACGGTGTCCGGGAGAGTGTCTTGGGATGTGGTCTGGATGAGATTGAACGGCAGCGGAAACTCATCAAGGGCGTGTTGAGTTCGCTGCGAATGACCTTGTCCGTCGGATTTGAAACTGCAGCGCAATGCGGGTTGCTGTTCGAGGACCGCTCCGAAGGCCTGACGTACTCTGGCTGCGGAGCACTCGCCTCGGATGTAAAACGCGAGGACCACATTCTCCAGGTAGGCCGGTGTTTGTGGCGGTTTTTCAAGGACCTCGCATTGAGCCAGTCCTGGCGTTTCGCTACCCGCGTGCCTGCGCCAGGCAAGTGCATCAAGTAGCAAACCGTTTTCCTTCCTCTCGCGCCTGCTGCCACTGAGTAAAGCGGCCTGCCGGGCCAGGATCGGATGCTCGAAAATGTCCTTGGGAGTCAGGTCCATATTGAACAGGTTCGCGATTCTGCCAAGCAGCATCATCACCGTCAGGGAAGTGGCCCCGCATTCAAAGAAGTGGCTGTCGAGCGAAATGGGTCGGTGACCGAGAATCTCTTTCCAGATTTCCTGCAACTGTTTTACGGTCGATGGTTCGCCGATAAGGTGCGATTCGGCGGCAACCGATTTGGCATGTCTCTCTCGCAGAGCGTTGTGATCGATCTTGCCGTTGGGCAGTAGCGGTAGTCTGTCGAGCACGTGTATTTGGTTTGGGTGCATGTAGGCGGGGAGTTGTAGCGAGACCGTCTGTTTGATCCGTTGCCCGACGGCTTGAGGTTCTGCGTCGGACTGCGCGACGTAAGCCGCACAGATCTGCTTTTCGCCGCTGGCGAGGGTATCGATATAGACGGTGGCGCATTGTACGCCTGGTGTTTGTTGAACTACGTGCTCTATGGCCAGTAGTTCGACCCGATGCCCGTTGACCTTGTACTGACTGTCGCGACGTCCGAGGCAGATAAGTTCTCCGGAGACGGAAACGACGCCGATGTCCCCGCTTTTATAAATCCGTACTGGTTCTCCATCGACATTGAGCGATGAGAAACGTAGCGCGTTCTCAACAACACTGTTTACGTAGCCGATGGCTACGCCGGGTCCTGCGATCGCTATTTCGCCTTCTTGCTGATGTTCCACCGGCAAACCCTGTTCGTTCAGCAGGTGTAGTTGCACGCCGCGTACGGGGCGCCCCACAGGCGGGGGCATGTTCCTGTCCGCCGTCAGGTCCACCCGCCAAAAGGTAGCATCGATAGTCGTTTCGGTAGGCCCATAGAGATTGACCAGTAGGCACCGGGTTTTCGAAACGAACTGATCGATGAGGTCCCAGGTCAGTGGCTCACCACCACAGAACACCAGGCGGCAGGGGATATGTCCGAACTGCTTTAAACGCATCAGCTCTCGCAGCAGCGTAGGGACGAATTGCACAATCGATATGTGCTCCTGCTGGAGTGCCAGCAAGATGCCAAGCGGATGTTTGGCATGGGCTGCCGGGAGCAAAACCAGACAGGCCCCGGCCGCCAACCCGGTCCACAGTTCCCAGACCGATGCATCAAATGCGAGGCTGGTGCGCTGCAGAATGACGTCAGATTCAGTAACGGAAAACTCCTCCATGAACCATTGCGTATGGTTCAACAGAGCGCCATGGCTGATTAACACGCCTTTTGGTTCGCCGGTGGTGCCTGATGTGTAAATACAGTAAGCACAGGTGTCGCTGTTTGGCAGGGCTATTTGTTTACGTTGAAAAACCTGTTTAAAGATGTTTTCCGGGTTGATGATTTTGGCGGAAAGTTCCTTGGAGCAAAATTCAGATGAGTCACTGAAAACGTATTCGACATTTGCGTTCTCGAGCTGGCGGTTGATTCTGTATTCAGGATAATCAACGTCCAGTGGAAGATAGGCACTGCCGTGTTTCATTATTCCGAGGAGTACAACCACCAGCTGGGTAGTCCTTTCCATGGCAACTGCGATAATTGATCCACGGGCCACCTCCTGTTTCTCGAGCCAGGCGGCCACCTGATCAGCTTGCTCATTCAATTGCCGGAAGGTTAATTGCTGTGGTCCACATTTGACGGCGATTGAGTCTGGGGATGCGATAACGTGATGCAGGATCATTTCCAGGATACTTTTGTAGTTTCCGTGATTCATGCCCGCTTTCTCTTTGATTTGCCTGATTTTATGGTGAGCTAACTAGCTTGGAGGTTGTATTGGTGGTGTGCAACTACCAACTTTGGTAGTTGCATTTTTTGATGCGTGTGGTCTTGTTTGTCGGTCACAAATGATCAGAGGGGATTGCAGATGCATTACGAAAATAGTCTGCGCAGGGTGTTAGCAAATCGAGCGATATTCGGAATAGCTTCCGCTTTCAAATCTATCGACTGGGTCGACGCCTATTGCGTCTTTGTCAATCGATTGCCTGCAACGTATGGCAGGGATGCAAAGCATGTTGGCGGAGTACTTTCAGGCATCGATTTTATCGTCAAGGATAGTATTGATGCATTGGGGTTCCCGACAACAAACGGAACCGAGGCGCTGAGCATCAACTACCCATCGAAGGATCATTCTCTGGTTGCTCGTCTGAAGTCCTTGGGTGCTGTTTGTGTGGGTAAAGCGAATCTGGACGAAATGAGCTATGGCTGGGCTTCCGATAATCCGTATTTCGGGAAAGTCACCAACCCGATGTACCCTAACCATTCACCCGGCGGTAGCAGTGGCGGATGCGCAGCGGGTGTCGCTGGTGGTGGTATTTGGGTTGCGATCGGTGAAGACACCGTGGGTTCTTTGCGCATTCCTGCCGCGTTCTGTGGGGTTTCGGCCTGTAGGGCGCCTCTTTCTACTTTAGACGCCGAGGGCATTTGTCCGTTAACGTCTTCCGGCTATGACGAAGCAGGGTTGATCGCAAACACGCTTGACGATATTTCGTTGCTGGACAGCTTAATCCACGAATATGAAGAACTTGCGCCTATCGAGGCCTGCAAATTACAAGTTGCTGTTGCAACAAATTTTTCTCTGACGATGCTGTCGCAAGAGATTGAAGAATGCATGCATAACGCAATATTTAAACTAGCCAGTGCAGGCGCCAATATCGTGATGCAGGAGGTGCCTGCTTCATTCGATCGGGCAGCACAGGCATTAACCACAATGGTTAATCATGAATTTGCGCAAGCATTTAACGCTTACTTGAACTCCCGGTCGCACGTACCTGCAACGCTGGAAAAAATACTCGAAAATAGTGATAGCGCCACAATGCGTAAAATCAAAGCCCTGGCTTTCCCTCCAGGCCGGCCGTGTCGTCCCGCGTACGAGCGTGCTCAGACCAACGCTAGAGGTATTGAGCAGGATGTTGTCGATTATTTCGCTCAGACCCGTTGCCACGTTCTGATACACCCTACGGTTGGTATCAACGTGTCTGTGATGGAGATTTCCTCGATAAATGCTTTAGAGCTTGCCCGCCATGTCTCAGTTGCAAGTTGTGCGCGAGCAATCGCGATGAATTTCTCCGTCATGAGTCCGGAAGGGTTGCCGGTAGGAATTGAAATGCTATGCGATCCGGCGATGGATTCGAGACAGGCATTCGCAATTTGTCGCACGATCGAAGCGATCGTTAAAGGATAGATCGTCGTTGGCGGGAAGTGCAGGCGTCACATCCATGAAACTGTGGTCCCTGTACGTATTCCCACCACCAATACTTTTAATTCGCACAATTTTCTACACGCGATGGATTTGTCCTACAGAGTGATCTCGCTCGCTTTAAGGAAAAGGACTACATGTTTTCCTCGATGCCCAAGGATTAACGGGGAGTACTATTCAAGGCGTACAGGGAGTTCATAATTTCTAATAACCTTCGCCTTTATTGGGAGACATGGGCATGTCGGCATGGAGCGACGGGTTGGATGAAAAGGTCAGGCAGTGTCGAAGTAACGAATGCACCATGGGGCTCTTGCATCGAGCGACTGAAAGCCTGGGATTTGATTTCTTTTTGTACGCTACCCGAGCGTCGACTCCATTTGTGAATCCTGATACCAAGGTAATTGGCACCTTTCCTGCCAATTCGAGTGTCCATTATCTGGATGCCATTCAGCGCGAAGAACGGTCGTTGAGTCATCTGAACGCTAGGGTTTCCTGTTTTTTTGTTTGGCGCGACTCTATCAAGGGTGCAAATCGCAAGTTGTTTGATGAGTTTTGGGGTTATGGATTACGGCACGGATGTGTACTGACAGTTCGTAATTTCAATAACGCATCTCACTCGTTCTCGGTTGCGAGGCGCGGTAATTTGGTTAGCTCGAAAGAGGCGTCTGATCTCAAATCGAAACTCAAGCATCTGATCGAGATTTTTGCAGAAAGCACCGCCTTCCAGTGTGCTGGGGGGCGAGACGCTCAACGCATATTGTTTACGGATCGAGAGCGTCAGATCCTGCAGTGGAGTGCGGAGGGCAAGAGTTCTGCAGAGGTGGGCATCATCCTTGATATCTGCCCCGATACCGTCAATTTCCATCTCAACAACATCAAGCGAAAGCTGGGTGTTTCGAACAAGACCTCTGCGGTTGCTTATGCCGTTGCCATGGGCTTGGTCTAATACTGTGTGATGCCCAATGCCAGCATCTTTTTGTAAAGCGTCGAGCGCCCGAGCCCCAGGCGCTTGGCGGTTTCAATCACATTTCCCTGACAGGCCTCAAGCGTTGCCCCAATCAACTGCCGATCAAACCGCTCCCGCGCCGCACTGAACGTCTCGTGCTCCAACGGTTCGATGGTCACCGCCGCCACCCGCTCAACCGGCGTGAAGGTCCCGATCGCCGCCCGTATATCCGCCACCGAAAGCCGCAGGTCATCACTGAGCAACGCCGCCCGCTCCAGCACATTACGCAACTCGCGAATATTCCCCGGCCAGGCATGCTGACCCAATAGCGCCAACGCTTCGCCATTAAGTTCATGCTGGCTGCGCAACTCTTCAAGAATCGCTTCACTGAGCGCGGGTAAATCATCGAGGCGATCACGCAGCGGTGGTACCTGGATCGGCAGGACGTTGAGGCGGTAATACAAATCGGCGCGAAACTCGCCGCGTTTGATGGCGGCTTCAAGATCGGTGGAGGTCGCGGCGATGACGCGTACGTCGCTCTGGATCACCTCGTTGGAGCCCACTGGCTCGAATTCCTTTTCCTGCAGGACCCGCAGCAGTTTGCTTTGCAGCGGTAGCGGCATGTCGCCGATTTCATCGAGAAACAGAGTGCCGCCCTGGGCGATCTGCAATTTGCCGGCGCGGCCCTTGCGGTCGGCGCCGGTGAAGGCGCCGGGGGCGGTGCCGAAGAACTCGGCTTCGAGCAGCGATTCGGGGATGGCTGCGCTGTTGATGCTGACAAAGGCCTTGTGCGCGCGGGGCGAAGCGTTGTGGATCGCCTGGGCCAGCAGCTCCTTGCCGGTGCCGGTTTCGCCCAGCAGCAAGACCGGCGATTCGGTGCTGGCGCTGCGTCGGGCGCGGCGTTTGACTTCCAGGCTGGCGGCGCTGGTGCCGATGAAGTGGGCGAAGTTGTATTTGGTCTGCCGCGCCCGCAGCAGCGAGCGGGTCGAGGCCAGCTCTTCCTGCATGCTCATGTAGCGTTTGAGCATGGGCGAGAGGCTGCGTAACTCGTCGAACAGGGCAAAGCCGATGGCGCCGATCACCTCGCCGGCATCGTCGTGGATCGGCAGGCGCATGACCACCAGCGGTTCCTTGGGGGTGTCTTGCATGTCCAGCAGGATCGGCCGGCCGGTGCGCACCACTTCGCGCAACAGGCTGCCGGGGATCACGCTTTCGCAGGCCTTGCCGATGGCGCCTTCGGCCGAGGGCAGGCCAAAGCGCCGGGCGTAGCGTTCGTTCATCCAGACGATGTTGGCATCGCGGTCGACGATCACCGTGCCTTCACTCGACTGCTCGATGATCTCGAACAGAGAGCGGATCGCCAGCAGGCGAACGCGCTGGTAGTCCTTGAGGCTTTCGGTGGTGTTCATGGATTGATCCTAAATTGTGTGTTGCCTGTGCCGGCCTCATCGCGGGCAAGCCCGCTCCCACAGGTTTTGTGTCGGACCCAAATCCAGGGTCAACCTCATGACCTTGTGGGAGCGGGCTTGCCCGCGATGGCCGCTACGCGGTCTAAAGCCTGGTGCCGAATTATGCTTGCCCCAAATGCGCCGCCGCCAATAGCTCCTTGGTGTACGGATGCTGCGGCGATTCGAACACTTCATGGCTGGCGCCGCTTTCCACCACCTTGCCGTCCTTGACCACGATCATGTCGTGGGCCAGGGCGCGGACGACGGACAGGTCATGGCTGATGAACAGATAGGTCAGGCCATGTTTTTCCTGAAGCTGGCGGAGCAGGGCGACCACTTGTTTCTGTACGGTGCGATCCAGGGCCGAGGTGGGTTCGTCCAGCAGGATCAGCGCCGGCTTGAGCACCAGCGCCCGGGCGATGGCGATGCGCTGGCGCTGGCCGCCGGAGAATTCGTGGGGATAACGATGGCGGCTCTTCGGATCGAGGCCGACCTCCTGCAGAACGCGCGTCACCTCGGCGTTGCATTCCTCGTTGCTCAGATCACTGTGTACTTCCAGGCCTTCGCACAGGATCTGCTCCACGGACATCCGCGGGCTGAGGCTGCCGAACGGGTCCTGGAACACCACCTGCATCTGCTTGCGCCAGGGTCGTAACTGCTTCTGCGTCAAACCGTCCAGCGCCTCGCCCTGAAAGCGGATGCTGCCTTTGGAGTCGAGCAATCGCAGGATCGCCTGGCCCAGCGTCGACTTGCCGGAGCCGGATTCGCCGACGATACCCAAGGTCTTGCCGCGCTGCACGTTCAGGCTGATGCCGTCCACAGCCTTGAGGTAGGTCTTGCGCTGGAACAGGCCGCCACTGACGGCAAACTGCACCTGCAGATTCTCCACCTCCAGCACGTTCTCACGCTCGTCCCGAGGCAGCGCTTCGCCTTCGGGCTCGGCGTTGAGCAGCACGCAGCTGTAAGGATGCTTGGGCTCGGTAAACAGAGTTTCGCAGGGCGCCTGCTCGACGATTTCGCCGGCTTTCATCACGCAGACGCGCTGGGCGATGCTGCGCACCAGATTCAGGTCGTGGCTGATCAGCAGCAGCGACATGTTCAGTCGCTGTTGCAGGGACTTGAGCAGCAGCAGGATCTTGCGCTGCACGGTGACGTCCAGCGCGGTGGTGGGTTCGTCGGCGATCAGCAGTTCCGGTTCACAGGCCAGGGCCATGGCGATCATCACCCGCTGGCGCTGGCCACCGGACAATTGATGTGGATAGGCCTTGAGGCGTTCCTTGGGATTCTTGATGCCCACCAGATGCAGCAACTCGAGGATGCGCGCCTGCGCGGTCTTGCCGGTCATGCCCTTGTGCACCAGCAGGGTTTCGCCGATCTGCTTTTCGATGCTGTGCAAGGGATTGAGCGAGGTCATCGGCTCCTGGAAGATCATGGCGATGCGGTTGCCGCGCAACTGGCGCAGTTTTGCCGCATCGGCGCCCACCAGTTCTTGGCCGCGATAGCGAATGCTGCCGGTGGTTTCGGTGCCGCATTCGGGTAGCAGTTGCAGGATCGAATGGGCGGTCACCGATTTGCCCGAGCCCGACTCGCCCACCAGCGCCAGGCATTCGCCGGGGCGGATGTCCAGGCACAGGTTGCGCACGACGGTCTGGCCACTGAAGGCCACGCTGAGGTCACGGATTTCGATCAGGTTAAGGCTCATGTCTACAGTCCGGATCAGGATCGAGGATCAAAGGCGTCACGCAACGCTTCGCCGATGAATACCAACAGGGAAAGAATCAACGCCAGGGTGAAAAACGCCGTCAACCCGAGCCACGGTGCTTGCAGGTTCTGCTTGCCCTGACCGATCAGTTCACCCAGGGAAGCGCTGCCGGCCGGCATGCCGAAACCGAGGAAATCCAGGGCGGTGAGGGTCGAAATCGCCCCGGTCAAAATGAACGGCAGATAACTCAGGGTCGCGTTCATGGCGTTGGGCAGGATGTGGCGCACGATGACTTTATGGTCAGTCAGGCCCAGCGCGCGGGCCGCCTTGACGTATTCCAGATTGCGCCCGCGCAGGAACTCGGCACGGACCACGTCCACCAGCGCCAGCCAGGAAAATAGCGCCATGATCCCCAGCAGCCACCAGAAATTCGGTTCGACGAAGCCCGACAGGATGATCAGCAGGTACAGCACCGGCAGCCCGGACCAGACCTCTTGCAGTCGCTGTCCGAGCAAGTCGACCCAGCCGCCGTAATAGCCCTGCAAGGCGCCGGCGGCGATGCCGATCAGGGCGCTGACAAAGGTCAGCATCAAGGCAAACAGAATCGACACGCGCGCACCGAAAATCACCCGGGCCAGCACATCCCGCGCCTGATCGTCGGTTCCCAGCCAGTTCACGTTCGACGGCGGACTTGGGGCCGGTTTGTTCAGGTCGTAGTTGGGCGTGTCGTCGCTGAACGGAATCGGCGGGAACAGCAACCAGCCGCCGTCCTTCTTGATCAGCTTCTGCACGTAGTCGCTGCGGTAGTCGGCCTGGAACGGCAGCTGCCCACCGAATTCCTGTTCGGTGTAGCGCTTGAACACCGGGAAGTACCACTGGCCTTGATAGCTGACCATCAGCGGCTTGTCGTTGGCGATCAACTCGCCACCCAGCGTCAGCAGGAACAGGCCGATGAACAGCCACAGCGACCACCAGCCGCGACGGTTTTTCTTGAAACGCTCGAAACGACGACGGCCGAGCGGCGAAAGCTTGAGCATCAGGCATTCCTCGCGGCGAAGTCGATGCGCGGGTCGACCAGGGTGTAGCACAGGTCGCCCACCAGTTTTATCAGCAGACCGAACAGGGTGAAGATGAACAGCGAGCCGAACACCACCGGATAATCCCGGGAAACCGCTGCCTCGTAACTCATGCGGCCCAGGCCATCGAGGGAGAAGATCACTTCGATCAGCAGGGAGCCGGCGAAAAATACGCTGATGAAGGCCTGGGGAATCCCCGACACCACCAGCAACATGGCGTTGCGGAACACGTGGCCGTACAGCACCCGTTGCTCGCTCAGGCCCTTGGCGCGGGCGGTAACCACGTACTGTCGGGTGATTTCATTGAGGAAGGAATTTTTGGTCAGGATGGTCAACGTGGCGAAACCGCCGATCACCAGCGCGGTGACCGGCAGCACCAGATGCCAGAAGTAGTCGGTGACCTTGCCCAGGGTCGACAGCGAGTCGAAGTTGTCGGAGACCAGTCCGCGTACCGGAAACCAGTTCAGCGAAGTGCCGCCGGCGAAGACCACGATCAGGAACATCGCGAACAGGAACGCCGGCATTGCATAGCCGATGATGATCGCGGTGCTGCTCCAGATATCGAACTGGCTGCCGTGGTGCACCGCCTTGCGGATGCCCAGCGGGATCGACACCAGGTACGTGATCAGCGTCGCCCAGAGCCCGAGGGAAATGGTCACCGGCATCTTCTGCAGGATCAGGTCGGTGACGGTGGCGCCGCGGAAGAAGCTCTTGCCGAAGTCCAGTTGCGCATAGCTGGTGATCATCAGCCACAGCCGCTCATGGGCCGGTTTGTCGAAGCCGTACTGTTTTTCGATGTCCTTGATCAATTGCGGGTCCAGGCCGCGACTGGCCCGGGACGTGCCGCTGCTGGTTTCGCCGGAGCTGCCGCCGGCACTCACGCCGCCGATGCCTTGCAGGTGGGCGATGGCCTGTTCCACAGGCCCACCCGGAGCGGCCTGGACGATGACGAAGTTGACCAGAAGAATGATGAACAGCGTCGGGATGATCAGCAGCAGACGCCGCAGTATGTAAGCCCACATCAGTGCGGTCCTCCGGGGCTGCCACGGCGAATGCGTTCGGCGGTCATTTGCTGGTTGGTCAGGGGCGTGGTGCTGACTTCCCACCAGCTCTCGATGGCTTCGTCATTGCTGGCCTGCACATTCGGGATGCCGAAGCGGTTCCACCACACGGTGGAGGTTCCCGGCGGGTAATAGTTGGGGATCCAGTAGTAATTCCACTGCAACACCCGGTCCAGCGCGTGGGCGTAGCGCAGCATGTCCGCCTTGTTGTCGGCGCGCACCAGGCCGTTGATCAGGGTGTCGACCGCCGGATTTTTCAGGGCCATGTAGTTGTTCGAACCGGGATCGGTGGCGGCGGCGGAACCGAAATAGTTGAACAGCTCGCCACCCGGGGAGGTGGTGACCGGGTAACCGGTGACGATCATGTCGTAGTCGCGGCTCATCAGGCGGTTCACATATTGCGAGGCGTCGATGCGGCGGATGTTCAGGTCAATGCCGATCTGCTTCAGGGTGCGCTTGTATGGCAGCAGCAGACGATCCATGCCGTTCTGGCTGACCAGGAAGGTGAAGCTCAACGGCTCGCCTTCGGCATTAACCAGTTGATCGCCGTCAGGTTTCCAGCCGGCCTGTTCGAGCAGGGCCAGGGCTTGCAACTGTTTGTCGCGAATCACGCCGCTGCCATCGGTCTTGGGCGCTTCGAACACCTGGGTGAAGACTTCGTCAGGGATCTGTCCGCGCAGGGGTTCGAGAATCGCCCGCTCGCCGGCATCCGGCAGTTGCCGGGCGGCGAGTTCGGTGTTGGAAAAGAAACTCTGCTGGCGGATGTACAGGTTGCGCATCATCTGCCGGTTGCTCCACTCGAAATCCCAGAGCATCACCAGCGCCTGACGCACCCGGCGATCCTGGAACATCGGTTTTTGCAGGTTGAACACGAAGCCCTGGCTCGGTTGCGGGGCTTCGGTGGCCAGGTGGGCCTTTTGCAGGCGACCGTCGCTCAGCGCCGGGCTGTCATAGCCGATGGAGTAGCCGGTGGCGGAAAACTCGCGGTTGTAGTCGTAGGCGCCACCGCGCAAGACCTGGCGGGCCACGTCGGTATCGCCGAAATACTCGATGCTGAAATGATCGAAATTGTAGAGCCCGCGACTGACCGGCAGATCCTTGCCCCACCAGTCGGGGTTGCGTTCGAAGGTGATGCTGCGCCCGGAGTCGACCTTGCCCACCCGGTATGGCCCGCTGCCCAGCGGCGCCTCATAGCCACCGCCGCCGGCGAAATCGCGGGTCTTCCACCAGTGTTCGGGAAACACCGGCAGGGTCGCAATGTCCAGGGGCAGGGTGCGGTTTTCGTTGTTCTTGAAGTCGAAGCGCACGGTCAGTGGCGACTCCACTTCGACGCCTTTGACATCGGCGAATTGCGTGCGATAGCGCAGGCTGCCCTGAGTCATCAGCAAATCGTAGGTATAGCGTACGTCTTGTGCGGTGATCGGCTTGCCATCGGCAAAGCGTGCCTTGGGGTTGAGATAGAAGCGCAGGGACAGGCCGTCATCGGAACGCTCGATTTGCCGGGCCACCAGGCCATACACGGTGTAAGGCTCGTCCAGCGAGCGCTGGGCCAGGGGCGAGTAGAGCAGACCGTCGATCTGAGTGACGCCGATGCCTTTGTCGATATAAGGCAGGACGTGGTCGAAAAGACCGATTTCGATCGCCGAGCGCCGCATAGTGCCGCCTTTGGGCGCAAGCGGATTGGCGTAGGCGAAGTGGCTGAAGCCGGCGGGGTACTTGGCCGGTTCGCCATAGACAGTCAACGCATGTTGCGGTGCGGCGTTCACGCCGACGGCGCCCAGGAGCAGGGCCGCGGCAGTGAAAAATACAGTTGGGAAAGCCAGTCGCATTGTCAGCCTTAGAGCCGGGTGGTCGATAACGACAATTTGTACGCTAGCGGCGCGTCCCTCGCCAGCCGAATTCGCATCCCAAACACGACGGCCCACCAGAAGGCGGGCCGTTGTGTGCGAAAACCGGGCGTCGATCAGTCCTGACGGCTGGTCACTTCCAGCAGGTGGTAACCGAACTGGGTCTTGACCGGGCCTTGCACGACGTTGATCGGCGCGCTGAAGACCACGGTGTCGAATTCCTTGACCATCTGGCCTGGACCGAACGAACCCAGGTCACCGCCCTGGCGGCTGGACGGGCAGGTGGAGTTGGCTTTGGCGACTTCGGCGAAGTCTGCGCCAGCCTCGATCTGGGCCTTGAGCTCGTTGCACTTGGCTTCGCTGGAAACGAGGATGTGGCGGGCAGTGGCTTTAGCCATGGGGAAATACTCCTTTCAATGTTCGGTAAAGTGGGGAGCCTACCGGATTCAGTGAGCGATTTCTTCTCAAAGTTCCGTTACGTGGGGCCTGCGGGGTAGTTACGGGCTACAGACCGGCTTTTTTCAGGCGCTCGGCGTGTTGCACGTAGAGGTCAATCGAGTCGACGGCTTGTGCTGCCACGATGCCGGTCTGGCGCAGGGTGTCCAGATGATCGAGGGGGTAGTCGGAGCGGATGACGGTGCCCAGGTGCGAGCTGTAGCGTCCGACCAGGCCATCGTTGTGCTCGGTTTCATGGACGAAATATCGGGAAAAGGCACGCAGACAGTTGTGCAGCGGATTGACCGCTTTGAGTCCACTCTCGATGAGACCGCCCTGCAAGGTGCCGCTCCAGGAGTAGTAGCGCACGCCGTTTTCCAGTTCGCAGCCGTTGTCGCCCCTGGTTTTCGGCAGTCCTTGGGGGTATTTGCGATTGAATGCGCCCACGCCTTCGGTGGTCAGGGCATTGAGCGCGGCGAGGGCGTTTTGTGGCAATTGGCGGTGGCCGCCGAGTAATGCCAGAAATTCGGCGAATAAGGTCGCGACTGTTTCGGCGACGTGTTCCGGCAGGTGTCCGGGGACGAGGGCCTTGCGCAGGTAGTCCGCCAGCTCCGAGCCTTGATTCGGTCCGCTGACGGACGTCACCGAGGCCACCGATTCCGGCGCCATCGCGGCGGCATATCGAGCGGCCAGCGCGCCCTGGCTGTGGCCGATCAGGTTGACCTTGCTCGCGCCCGTGCCTTGCAGAACCCGCTTGATCTGCACCAGCAGTTGTTCGCCGCGCGCTTCGTTGCTGTGGGTTGCCGACAGGTGAGGGACGAAAACCCGTGCGCCTGCGTTCCTTAAAGCCTGCTTGATGTCGTGGAAGAGTTCGAAGTTGCCGATCCGGTCGAAGCCGAAGAGCCCGTGGACCAGGAGAATCGGGTGGCGAGTGTGTGCATTCCGTTGCATGTTCAAAGTCCTTTTTCTGGCATTCAGGGTGGTGCCTTGCGGCTCACTCTAAAGCAGGCAGGGTTGCCTGCGGTGTATGAAAAGGACGCGGTTGGCGGGTGAAAACGGAATAAACAGACGCCGAAAAGGCGGAGGTTGCGTCAGTACCGGCCAGCCAAGTCGAACACTTACCTGTGGTGAGGGGGCTTGCCCCCGTTGGAGTGCGCAGCACTCCCATCTTTTTTGGGGCCGCTGCGCGACCCAACGGGGGCAAGCCCCCTCGCCACAATGACCCCATCGTCTGTTCAATCAGGGATCAGGCCCGCAACCGCTCGGCGGCCTGGCGCAACAACTGCTCCGTCCCGCTCCACCCCAGGCAGCCATCGGTAACCGACACGCCGTACTTCATCGATGGACCAATAGCCTGGCAGCCTTCGAACAAGTGACTCTCGATCATCATGCCAATCAGCGAGCGATCACCTTGCAGGCGTTGCTCCAGCACGTCATTGAACACCGCCGGCTGGCGCAGCGGATCCTTGCCGCTGTTGGCGTGGCTGCAATCGACCATGATCCGCGCCGGGATCTTCAGTTTGCTCAAGTCGCCGTTGACCTTCGCCACGCTGGCGCGGTCGTAGTTCGGGCCGTTGTGGCCGCCGCGCAAGACCAGATGAGTGTCCGGGTTGCCGGGTGTCTGGATGATCGCCGGGTGGCCCTGGCTGTCCACGCCGAAATGGCGATGCGGATGGGCCGCGGAGCGCATGGCATCGCTGGCCACCGTGACGCCACCGTCGGTGCCGTTCTTGAAGCCGACCGGCATGCTCAGGCCGCTGGCCATCTCGCGATGGATCTGCGATTCGGTAGTGCGGGCGCCAATGGCAACCCAGCTGAGCAGGTCATCGAAGTAGCCGGCGGCCATCGGTTGCAGCAGTTCGGTCGCGACCGGCAAACCCAGCATCAGCATTTCGCGCATCAGTTCGCGGGACAGGGTCAGGCCGCCGGCCATGTCGTCGCTGCCGTCCAGGTGCGGATCGTAGGCCAGGCCTTTCCAGCCCACCGTGGTGCGGGGTTTTTCGACGTAGGCGCGCATCACCAGCAGCATTTGATCGCTGACCTCGGCGGACAGGCGGGCCAGGTTGGCGGCGTATTCGAGCGCGGATTTCGGATCGTGGATCGAGCAGGGGCCGACAATGACCAGCAGACGGGAGTCTTCACCGTCGAGAATCGCGCGGACCGCCTGGCGGTGGGCGTCGACTTGCCGGGTCAGGGCGTTGGAGAGCGGCAGTTGCTGTTTGAGTTGCAACGAGCTGGGCAGACGCAGGGTCAGCGCTTCATTGGCAGGGCTCAGGGTGGACAGCGGCAAAGCAGAGACGGACGAGTTCATGTTCAGGCTTCCTGGCTGGCGGCGGGTTCGCTCCCGCGCGCTCGGCCTATAGGGGTGTTCGACAATTGGCCGGATTGGCTGCGTGTGTGTGCTTGCCACCTGTGGGTGACCGATCGGAGGCGGCAGGCTGTCCCGAGCGGAGGGTGGTAAATCGCCAGGCGGTAAAAGTGTCGTAACGGTAATAAGTGGCGTAGTTCATGGTGCTGATCCTCTGTATGTCTGGTGTGCTGCAACAAAAAATTAAGGGCTGAAAAAACAAAACCCCCGGTCGGGAAGCCGACCGGGGGTTGAGAAATCTCTGGTGGCGACCCGTTCAAAGTGGGCGCCGTGTGGGTATCAGGCGCGCCAGTGGCTAAACCAATACCCAAAATAAAAGCTGACCGGAGCGCAAACACCGTTCGCCCGGGCAGCCGAAACCGAGCGCGGGGCGCTGGCGGTACGTAGCTGTGAGAGGGCGTTGAACATGGTTTGTCTCCGATGGATGCGCCGAGCTTACTAGAGCCCGGTGCGAGGATTCAATCAGAAATTGCTATCGATCGCAGGCGGAGTTTTCTATGGCTTGAAAAATAATCCGTCGCGGGCGTTGTATGAAAGAAAGGGATTACAAGCGATGGGCAAGGCCCCGTGTTTCCTGAGAATGCAGCGCGACGCCGATCATGGATTTGTCTGAAACACGCTTGGCACAGGGCTTTGCAAGATAACTGGAAACTTTTTATGTGACGCTTTCCGCTAGGTCTGCCAGTTCCTTTTTGCTAAGGTGGCGACAACCCACGAAGACCAAATTGCGAGGTGTCTGCTTGATTAGGGTGCTAGTGGTCGATGACCATGATCTCGTTCGTACGGGCATTACACGAATGCTGGCTGACATCGATGGCCTGCAAGTGGTCGGCCAGGCTGAATCGGGTGAGGAATCGTTGCTCAAGGCGCGCGAGCTCAAGCCCGATGTGGTCTTGATGGACGTCAAGATGCCCGGCATCGGTGGTCTTGAAGCCACGCGCAAACTGCTGCGCAGCCATCCGGACATCAAGGTCGTCGCGGTAACGGTGTGTGAAGAAGACCCGTTTCCGACACGTTTGTTGCAAGCCGGTGCCGCGGGATACCTGACCAAGGGTGCAGGTTTGCCGGAGATGGTCCAGGCCATTCGCCTGGTCTTTGCTGGTCAGCGCTACATCAGTCCGCAGATTGCCCAGCAGTTGGCAATCAAATCCTTCCAGCCAACCAATGACTCTCCCTTCGATGCCTTGTCCGAGCGCGAGATCCAGATCGCCTTGATGATCGTCGGCTGCCAGAAGGTCCAGATCATTTCCGACAAGCTGTGCCTGTCGCCGAAAACCGTGAATACCTACCGTTACCGCATCTTCGAAAAGCTTTCGATCAGCAGTGATGTCGAGTTGACGCTGCTGGCGGTTCGTCACGGCATGGTAGATGCCAGCCTCTGAAAATGACCGAAATCTTTGATCCAAGTGCCTTCCTGTCAACCGTCAGTGGGCGTCCCGGTGTGTATCGCATGTTCGACAGCGATGCGCGCCTGCTGTACGTCGGCAAGGCCAAGAACCTCAAGAATCGCCTGTCGAGTTACTTCCGCAAAACCGGCCTGGCCCCCAAGACCGCAGCGCTGGTTGCACGCATCGCCCAGGTCGAGACGACCATCACCGCCAACGAAACCGAGGCGCTGCTGCTTGAGCAGACGCTGATCAAGGAATGGCGGCCGCCGTACAATATCCTGTTGCGCGACGACAAATCCTACCCCTACGTCTTCCTGTCCGATGGCCAGTTCCCGCGGTTGAGCATTCATCGCGGTGCGAAGAAGGCCAAGGGCAAATACTTCGGTCCTTACCCGAGCGCCGGTGCGATTCGCGAAAGCCTGAGCCTGCTGCAAAAGACCTTTTTCGTTCGTCAGTGCGAAGACAGCTATTACAAGAACCGCACGCGTCCCTGCCTTCAGTACCAGATCAAGCGCTGCAAGGCGCCTTGTGTCGGTCTGGTCGAGCCTGAGGTGTACGCCGAGGACGTGAGGCACTCGGTGATGTTCCTTGAAGGCCGCAGTAACGCGCTCAGCGATGAGCTATCGGGCGCGATGGAAGAAGCCGCGATCAACCTCGAGTTCGAACGTGCCGCCGAATTGCGTGATCAGATCGCGTTGCTGCGACGAGTTCAGGACCAGCAGAGCATGGAGGGCGGCAGTGGCGACGTGGATGTGATCGCGGCGTTCGTCAACCCGGGTGGCGCCTGTGTTCATTTGATCAGTGTGCGGGGCGGTCGGGTGCTGGGCAGCAAGAACTTTTTTCCGCAGGTTGGTATCGAGGAAGACGTTTCCGAGGTCATGGCGGCGTTTCTGGGTCAGTACTTCGTCAGCAGTCCCGAACGCGACCTGCCGAGCGAGCTGATCGTCAACGTGGTTCATGAAGACTTTCCAGCGTTGATCGAAGCCATT
Organism: Pseudomonas sp. REP124; assembly: GCF_020164475.1. Taxonomy (GTDB): domain Bacteria; phylum Pseudomonadota; class Gammaproteobacteria; order Pseudomonadales; family Pseudomonadaceae; genus Aquipseudomonas. Next base: position 20,594 of record NZ_JAIQWX010000028.1, read on the forward strand.
GCAGAGCTGCGTGGTCGCGAGCTGACCATCAGTCATCGGGTGCGCGGCACGCGTGCGCGCTGGCAGCAATTGGCGGTGACCAATGCCGAACAGGCTTTGAGTGCACGCTTGGCAAATCGTCAGCACATCACCGCGCGCTTCGATGATCTGGCCAACGTGCTGAAGCTGGACGAGCCACCACAGCGCCTCGAGTGTTACGACATCAGTCACTCCAGCGGTGAAGCGACCGTGGCGTCTTGCGTAGTGTTCGGTCCGGAAGGCCCGATCAAGGCCGATTACCGCCGCTACAACATCGAAGGCGTGACCGCAGGCGATGACTACGCGGCGATGCATCAGGCGCTGACGCGACGCTTCAGCAAGCTCAAGGACGGGGAGGGCAAGTTGCCCGATATCCTGTTGGTGGACGGCGGCAAGGGACAGATGTCCATGGCCCGCGACGTGCTCAATGAGCTGGCGGTGCCGGACCTGATCCTCCTCGGCGTGGCCAAGGGCGCGACGCGCAAGGCCGGTTTCGAAACCCTGTACCTCAATGACGCCGCCCACGAATTCACCTTGCGCGGCGATTCCCCCGCGCTGCATTTGATCCAGCAGATTCGCGACGAAGCTCACCGCTTTGCCATCACCGGGCATCGCGCCCGCCGTGGAAAAACCCGTCGTACGTCTACGCTCGAGGGCGTTGCCGGGGTAGGGCCGACACGCCGCCGCGATTTGTTGAAACATTTTGGTGGATTGCAGGAGCTGTCTCGTGCCAGCATCGAAGAGATCGCCAAAGCACCCGGGATCAGTAAAAAGCTCGCAGAGTTGATTTATGCAAATCTGCACAGCGAGTAGAATGCCACCTCACCTCGTAGCCAGTTGTGCCGATGAATATCCCTAATCTGATTACCGTTCTACGCGTTCTGCTCATTCCGATCTTCATTTTGCTGTTCTACCTGCCTTATCAGTGGAGTTACCTGGCGTCAGCCTCGGTCTTCGCGTTTGCCGCTGCCACAGATTGGCTGGACGGGTATCTGGCCCGCCGTCTGGAGCAAAGCACACCGTTCGGGGCATTCCTCGATCCGGTTGCCGACAAACTGATGGTCGCTGTTGCGCTGGTGCTGCTGGTGCAGGAACACGGCAATTTCTGGCTCACGCTGCCGGCAGCGGTAATCATCGGTCGAGAGATCGTGGTTTCCGCTCTGCGCGAATGGATGGCCGAACTGGGCGCTCGTGCTCATGTGGCCGTGTCCAACCTGGGCAAATGGAAAACCGCCGCGCAGATGCTGGCGCTGGTGATCCTGCTGGCCAATCCGAAAGACTTCAGCTTCTGGGTGTTGATGGGTTACGCCTTGCTGATGGTCTCCGCGGGCCTGACTTTGTGGTCTATGGTCCAATACTTGCGCGCCGCCTGGCCGCATCTGAAGACCGACGTTCAAAAGAAATAAAACTTTTTTGAATCAAAGGGTTGACGGGGCTTCTGGATTCTATAGAATGCGCCACACCAAGACGCGGGAATAGCTCAGTTGGTAGAGCACGACCTTGCCAAGGTCGGGGTCGCGAGTTCGAGTCTCGTTTCCCGCTCCAAGTTTTACGCATTTGATGTTGTTGCTACTGACAGCAAATGTTTTGAGGCCGAGTAGCAAAATGGTTATGCAGCGGATTGCAAATCCGCCTACGCCGGTTCGATTCCGACCTCGGCCTCCACTATAAACAACCCCGTAGATCGATGATCTGCGGGGTTTTTTATTGCCCTCAGGAAAGCCTTCCACCTCATCTGGACTCTGTCGAGCAGTAGGTCTGTTTCTGACAAGTCTTTCGGCACTTTCAGGGATACCTGATTTCTATGAGGCAACCTTGCCGATAGTGTTGCATTACCAGTGGTGTCTTCTGCAGCAAAGCTGAGTGAGGACGCCGACGTCGAGTTTGAAACACTTTCCCAAGGATTCACAGTGAACGCTGACAGCCCCCTGATCAAAACGGTTGCCCTTGAGCAGCCTGCTCCTAAGGATGTTCAGGAAATACTCGATAGCCTCGACAAGCTTGAACGCAGTGCGCTTTCAACGCTTTTGAATTTTCTCGGAAATGGCCAGTCCGGTAACTCTTGTGAATTCGATCTTGGCGTTTGTACCGGTTATGCCGACATGCTGTTTTTCGCCCGTCGAATCGACGCCAGTCAACGGCAGGCTTTGGCATCCCATGCGCTGGACCTGAGTCTGGGCTGACAGGCAATTGCACTCGACGGCAAAGAAGCAGCGTGCCCAGGATTGCCAAATCCTGGCAAGAATCCGAAAAATGTTTCGTAGGTTTATGATTTAAGGAGTTTTTTATTTTTGGCATAAGCGAGATTTAGTCCTGTAAATCACACACGTAACCTTGCTTCACCGCAGCGGGATGTATATATTTCCCACCTCTGATTCACCGCGCTACCGCCCGAATGGCGAAACTGGTAGACGCATGGGACTTAAAATCCCCCGCTCGTAAGGGCGTGCCGGTTCGATTCCGGCTTCGGGCACCATCTTAAATCAAGGGTTTGCGAGCGAAAGCTGATGCAAACCCTTGTTCGTTTCTGGTCCGCAATTTTGCAATGCGGACTACTCACACGCCGTGCTGACAGCCTTCTCGGCGCGCTGGATCTCTTGTTTGACGTCGGTGGTGATGCGCTGCTCTTTGCGCTGTTGACCGAGGAAGGGTTGTTCGCCCCGGGACTTCACTTCCGCATCGGTTGCCGCGACCTTGGCTTCGACGGTGGCGGAGTGTTCCGAAATGACGGCTTCCACCTCTTCCTTGGTGTTGGCGGTATCCAGAGCGTGGATGAGTTTGCCGACGTCGTCTTTTTCTGCTTCGGCGTAACCTTCGACGGACAAACCGGCGGCCATGGCGCGAGCCTGGATCTCTACGCCTTTGAGATGTTCCTGGGCCACATGGCAAAGCTCATCCTGTCGCCGGCTCTTGCTGTCCTGCCATGTACTGAATCCGTAACCCAGGCCACACGCACAGGTCATAAGCACGGCAGCGCCAATCAATCTGCCTTTCACGTTCACATACTCTTGAAAGAGGAGAGAGGAGATCGTTCGATTCGGTTTTAGAGTGGAAAGACTAGCTTAGTATGCACCCGAAGGTTACCGGATATGTTTCAGGCAGGGAAAAAGCTCCCCCGCAAATGCAGGCGATCCCAAGTGACCCCCCTGATTGGCAATCAGAGGCTGTTCAGCCTTCGCCTTGTTGTTTCCCCTCTTGCCCCGAGCTGCTGGAGGATTCTGCTTCCTTCTTTTGAGATTGCGCATCGGTACCCGAGTTGGACCCTGCCGCTTCCTCGCCTTTTTTGTTGGCTTTGTCCTCTTTGGACTCGGCGCCCTGGGCCTGGTTGAGCCCCGGAATGGCGGCAGGTGGCACGACGGATCCCTGGGAGGAGGTTTCGGCCGCCAATGCAGGGACCGAGGCGCTTGACAGCAGGCCTACCAGGGTAAGAGCAGTTATTGATCTGTTCATCATCTCAGTCTTCCACGCGCAGGGAGGGTATAGCGTTGGAAGGATGGGGATGGGAAAGGTGCCGGTCACCGGACAAGCGGAAGACCGCAGGAGCGAGCTGTCTCGCTCCTGCGGTCTTTTCAGACGTATCGGTCCAGCCCGGCCTTGCGCCGTTCGTTGCCGTCGGGGTTGCCGCTGTTGATCAATCGCCTTTCCAGCAAGATGTTTTGCAACGCTTCACGATCCAGCGGGTCGAGTTGATGCTCTCGCTCCTTGAGTTCGAGCAGAATCGGGCTGGACCATCGGCGGTAGGTTTGCTCGGCATTACGAATGGATGACATCGCTTCCTCCTTATCAGGCTCCTGCCAATAAAGGCGCCGCAGTTGAATACGGAAAAGACCCTAGTCGAGGAAACCGGTTGTCGCCATGCAGCCCGTCGGCACTTGTTACTGCTGGCTCCAGACCCCTGACGTAGCCGTACGCTGGACATAATCTGTAAAGCTTCTCGCTGGTCGCCCCAACGCGCGCTGCACGCCATCGGCAACGGGTGTGTTGCGACCATCGAGAACCGTCGTAAACAAATACAACACCAGATCAGTCACCTCGGCCGGCATGTGCTCCTGTTTCAGCGCCTGTTCATAAGCTTCTGACGACACTGTGACAAAACGGATATCGCGCCGGGTTGCACGGGCAATTTCGGCGACCGCCTCAGCAAAGGTCAGCGCCTGAGGGCCAGTGAGTTCGTAGAGCTGGCCGCTGTGGCCAGGTTGTGTCAGCGCAGCGACTGCGATTTCGGCGATGTCTTCCACGTCGACAAAAGGCTCGGCGATATCGCCGACAGGCAGTACGAGTTCACCTTGCAGGATGGGTTCAAGGAAATGCGCCTCGCTGAAGTTCTGGGAAAACCAGCTGGCACGCAGGATGGTCCAGTCGACACCGCTGTTCTGTACGACGCGCTCGGCCTGTTCCGCCTCCACCTCGCCACGACCCGATAGCAGCACCAGCTTGCCGACGCCGCTTTGCACCGCCTGCCGGGTGAATGCCTGGATCGTTTCCAGGGCGCCGGGAACGGCGAGATCCGGTTGAAAGGAGATGTACGCCGCCTGAACCCCATCGAGGGCCGCGGCCCAGGTAGAACGGTCCTCCCAGTCAAAGGATGGCGTTGCGCCGCGCGAGCCGAGGCGCACGTGATGGCCGCTCATCTCGAGTTGCTGAGCGATTCGCCGGCCGGTTTTGCCGGAGGCACCGAGAACCAGGATCGTTTGTTGATGACTGTTCATCGCGTTCATCTCCCTCGTTAATGTGAGTAATCCTCACGTTTAAAAATATGATAGACCCTCATGTTTTGACGTCAATTGAGGACCAACACAACCCGACGGACGGGTGCGGGCTATTGGGCGCATTGAAGGCGAGTGCTAAGGTGAGTCAATGTCATGTTTCAGATCGGGGAAGCAACGTCGTGCCGAAGAAGACCAATGGAGTACTCGAACAGCCCGTCGAGCCGACTCGCCGCAATCCCACGCAGCAACGCAGCCGCGAACGTCAGGAACGCATCCTTGGCGTGGCGACGGACTTGATCGCGACCAAGGGCAGCGATCAGCTGAAAATGAGTGAAATCGCCGAGCGTTCGGGGATTTCGATCGGCTCGCTGTATCAGTATTTCCCCGATAAAAGCTCAGTGATCCAGACCCTGGCCGAGCGTTACAACGCCGAATGCCGTTGCTGCATCGAACAGGCGTTGGGGGCGGTAGAAGACGCGCAGGGGCTGCAGGCGGCTTTTTCAGGCCTGCTGGATCAGTACTACGAGATCGTGCTGGCGACACCGGCGATGCGTGACATCTGGTGCGGCATGCAGGCTGACAAACAACTGTTGTCGCTTGAGCTTGCGGAGAGCCGTGAAGCCGGCGGCGTGCTGGCCGAGGCGATGCTGCGGGTGTACCCGCACTGTGATGCGCAGAAGGTTCGCCAGTCGGCGTTTCTGATCTGGCATCTGGGGGAGGCGACTGTGCGCCTGGCCATCTCCTGTGAGCCGCAGGAAGGGCGAGGATTGGTCGAAACGTTCAAGCGCATGTCACTGCGCGAAATCATGCAGCCGCCGGCTTGAAACTCAATTACCTGACTTTCCAGCTACCGCCGCCAGTTTCGCAATCGATCTTGGCTTGCGCCAGATTTTCCGCGTTGTAGTAGAACGTCGAGATCTGCGCATTGGCCGGAATGTTCAGCGACTTGCTGTTCTTGTCCTTGCTGGTGGACTGGGGATTGGCCAGTGACTCGGGGGTGATCTTGCCCATGCACGTGGCTTTGTACTGATCACCGCATTGCGGGACTTTTTTCTTGGTGTTGCTGAGCATTTCCCTACTTTCGTTGCTGCATGACCAGTCGATGGCATCCACCGGCATGTTTTCGTATTCGTAGCAGGTGTGGGATTCGATCACCGGCACTGAAGGACTCTGGGAGCGGGTGATGACATCGCAGCCCTGGGCGAGCGCCAGAGTGGGGCTCAGGCTGGTGATCAAAAGCACAAGCAGAGATCTGAGGTTCATGTTGATGTCCTCTCCTGTAACCCGGCACGAAGACGGGCGGGCCTATAGGATTGGAAAAACAATCGGCAGCGTTGTTCAATCCTTTTTCCAGATGCAAACATCCGGCGGCCGGGGTGATCGACCGCCGGATGCTGTCAGTTACACGAAGGGCTGGCCGCTGAAACCGCGGGGGAGTCTTTGCAGGCCGGGCATTGCCACCATTCGCTCGGTCCAGGCCTGGCGCCAGTCGGTCGCGGTTGGCGCGAGTCTGGCTTTGCGGGCGGCGCGTCGGGCGGTGTTGCGCTGAGTCTTGCGCGCGTCTTTGTAGGCGTCGGTGTTGCGACAGCTTCTGCATTTGACCCGGTTCAGTTCACGGGTTGAAACAAGGTTGTTGCCTTTGTGACCGCAGGCCAGGTGCCCGCTGACTTTGAAGTGGGTAACCATCGGGACGTCTCCTCGTGACGTGTGATCGTTGGACCCCACGGGGCTGGCGACGTTCGTCAGAGGAACTCGAAGCAAAAAAAATCCCAGCACAGGGCTGGGCTGTTTTACATCGCAAAGAGTGGTCAAAGGGCAGGCAGACACGGGCTGGCTGACGAAATGTCGTCAGTCACGCCTGCGGTGTCGTACCGTTTGGTTGCAGCAAAGGCTCATCTGAACCGTGGCAGCGGCCGGTCGACAGGTTTGAGTGCCGACAGGGTGTTGCGGATCAGGGGAGTATCCTTTTCGATGTCGTTCAGGCGATCGCGAATTCGCAGGGCGGTCGGATGTCCGCCTTGGTGATCGACCCAATCGGCGATTTCCTTGCAGGCTGCTGCCAGGCGAACCTGACGGGAATCGAGCAAGGTGAGCAGGGTGGTGATGGACTCTTTTTCGGACATGGGAAGCACCTCCGTTGAGGACACCTGAGGGCAGTAAAAAGCCCGCTTGGGGCGAGCTTGCTACCGATTGAAGCTGAAAACCTCAGCTTTCCTCAGTATAGACCCGTAGCAGGCACGTCAAGGCTCCTCAGCCTTGGCGGGCCGTTACCTGTGATCTGGCATTCAGCTGGCGGCAGGCGCGCTGCGCATCTTCTTCAAGTTCAAAGCCGTCTCCGAGATAGCCGTTGGTGCGGGTATCGTAGATGCGGTACCAGACAGCGGCATCAGGGGGTGGGTGACCGGTTTCACCGGCCCGGCGGCCATGGATGATGATTTTGTTGCAGCGCTTGACGACAAAAATGTCTTCCATGGCTTCACCGCAGCTGATTCATGTACAGATCAACTATAGAAGTCATTTGTAATCGTGCAAAAAATAGACAGGTCAACTCGTCGGTTCCGACGCCAGTTTCTCCAGCAACATCGCCAGCGCGACTTCCTCGGCGCGTAAGCCCTTGCGCACCCGCGGCCGTGGCAGTTCGGCCAACTGTCCCAGCGGAAAACCCTCGAGTACGGCCGGATGGATATAGCATTTGCGGCACACGGCCGGGGTGTTGCCCAGTTGTCTGGAGACGTCTTTTACCATCTCCACCACCTGCCGTTTCGCTTCCGATTCAGGTTGCCATTGCAGTTCACGCAGCACCGAAAGTGCCAGGGCGCTACCGGCCCAGGTGCGATAGTCCTTGGCGGTGAAATCGGCACCGGTCAGGGTTTTCAGGTAGGCGTTGACGTCAGCAGACGTGACGCTGTGTCGCTCGCCGTCCTCGTCGAGGTATTGAAAGAGGTCTTGCCCGGGGATTTCCTGACAGCGTTTGACGATCCGCGCCAGGCGGCGGTCCTTCACTGTGATTTGATGTTCGACGCCACTCTTGCCGCGAAACTGAAACTTGATCGCACTGCCGTTGATCTCGACATGGCGGTCGCGCAGGGTGGTCAGTCCGTAGGACCGGTTTTCCTTGGCGTATTGAGCGTTGCCGACGCGAATCAGCGTCGCATCGAGTAGCGTGATTACGGTGGCCATGACCTTATCGCGGCTGAACCCCGGCTCTGCCAACAGGGCTTCCAGCTTTTTACGCAATTTGGGCAGCGCCAGGCCGAAATCCCGCAGACGCGAGTATTTGTCGCCATCGCGCACTTCCCGCCAGCGTGGGTGATAGCGGTACTGCTTGCGGCCGCGCGCGTCTCGTCCGGTGGCCTGCAGGTGCCCGCGCGGGTCGGCGCAGATCCACACGTCGGCGTAGGCGGGCGGCACGGCCAGTGCGTTGATGCGCTGAACTTCTTGCTGATCAGTAATGCGTTGGCCGGCGGGATCGAAGTACTGGAACTTGCCCCGCAATTTCTTGCGGGTGATGCCGGGTAGCGTGTCATCGACGTAATGCAGATCGGGCGGCAGTGCATCAGGCATGGCGATTGTCCTTGGCGTGGAGTCAGGGGCCGTTAAAGCCATTGACCCCACGCCTTGGCGGTCGTGCCAATGACTTTATGCCTCGACGTTTACGCCAGCACGGCCACTGCCTTGATCTGCGCCCACAGCGGTTGACCTGGTTGCACCTTGAGCTGGTCGCGGGAGAAGCGGGTGATTCGCGCCAACAGCGGTGTTCCCGCCACATCCAGGCGTAGCAGCACGTGGGCGGCGTTATCGGCCGCCATCTCGCTGACCACGGTTACCGGCAAGCGATTGAGGATGCTGCTGTGTTCGGCGTTGTGCAGGCTCAGGCTGACATCTCGTGCCTGAACCTTGCAGCGCAATGTCTGACCCGGCGTCATCGGCGTGTGAGCCACGCGCAGGTTCAGGTCGGTGTCGGGCAATTGCACGGTCAGCAACTGGTAATCGGCATCGTAGTGGCTGACGCGACCCTCGATTACCACGCCGGCGTCATCGCCCATGGCCAGCGGCAGGTCGAGACGCGCCAGGGTCTGGCCGACAGGCCCGCTGGCCAGGGCCTTGCCTTCGCTGAGCAGCACGATGTGGTCGGCCAATCGCGCCACCTCATCCTGAGAGTGGCTGACGTACAGCACCGGAATATCCAGTTCGTCGTGCAGTCGCTGCAGATAAGGCAGGATCTCGCTTTTGCGCTTGGAGTCCAGCGCCGCCAGCGGCTCATCCATCAGCAGCAGTTTCGGGCTGGTCAGCAGGGCGCGGGCGATGCCGATGCGCTGTCGTTCGCCACCTGACAGGTGCTGCGGATGACGGTCGAGCAAATGGCCGATCCCCAGCAGTTCGGTGGCGTGGGCCATGTCGACACGGCGCTGGTTTTTGGGAATGCGCTTGAGGCCGAACTCCAGGTTCGCCAACACCGACAGATGCGGAAACAGACTGGCTTCCTGAAACACATAACCCAGGGCGCGCTTGTGCGGCGGGACGAAAATCTGCCGTTCGCTGTCTTGCCAGACCTCGTCATTGACCTGGATGAATCCCTGTTCGGCGCGTTCAAGTCCTGCGATGCAACGCAGGCAGGTGGTCTTGCCTGAGCCGGAGTGGCCGAACAATGCGGTGACGCCGCGACCGGGCAACTGCAGGTCGACATCCAGGGCAAAGCCTGAATAGCTCAATTTCAAGCGTGTTTGAATCATCGATCAGCTCCAGCCCGCTTTGGTTTTGCGACTGGAGTACAACGCCAGCAACACCGCGAAGGAGAACACCAGCATCGCCCCGGCCAGCCAATGGGCCTGGGCGTATTCCATGGCTTCGACGTGATCGTAGATCTGCACCGACACCACGCGGGTCTTGTCGGGGATGTTGCCGCCGATCATTAGCACCACGCCGAATTCACCCACGGTATGGGCGAAACCGAGAATCGCGGCGGTGATGAAGCCGGGACGGGCCAGCGGCAGGGTCACGCTGAAAAAGGTGTCCCAAGGATTGGCGCGCAAGGTGGCGGCCACTTCCAGCGGGCGGGTGCCGATGGCGGAAAAAGCGTTTTGCAGCGGCTGGACCACGAACGGCATCGAGTACAGCACCGAGCCGATTACCAGACCTGCAAAACTGAAAGTGAGGGTGCCGAGCCCCAGTGACTGGGTGAACTGGCCGATGAACCCGTGGGGGCCGAGGGCCAGCAACAGATAGAAGCCAATCACCGTGGGCGGCAGGACCAGGGGCAGGGCGACGATCGCCCCGACCGGTCCGCGCAACCAGGATCGGGTGCGCGAGAGCCACAACGCCAGCGGAGTGCCGATCACCAACAGGATGACGGTCGTCAGGGACGCCAGTTTCAGGGTCAGCCAGATGGCGGAAAAATCGGCACTCGTCAGGGTCATTTAGAGCTGGTAACCGTAGGATTTGATGACGGCGGCGGCTTTCGGGCCCTTGAGGTAGTCAACCAGCGCCTTGGCTGCCGGGTTGTCCTTGCCCTTGTTGAGGATCACCGCGTCCTGTTTGATCGGGTCGTGCATGTCGGCTGGAACGATCCACGCCGAACCGCTGCTGACTTTGCCGTCTTTGTAGATCTGCGACAAGGCTACGAAGCCCAGTTCGGCGTTGCCGGTGGACACGAATTGGTAGGCCTGGGTGATGTTCTGGCCTTCAACGATCTTGCCCTTGGCCTTGTCGGTCAGGCCCAGCTTGGCCAGGACCTGGGTCGCCGCCAGGCCATAAGGCGCGGCTTTCGGGTTGGCGATGGACAGGTGCTGGTACTGGTTGTCGCTCAGCACTTTGCCCTTGGGATCGACGTAACCTTCCTTGGCCGACCACAGTGCCAGGGTGCCGATGGCGTAGGTGAAGCGCGAGCCCTTGACGGTGTCGCCTTCCTTCTCGAGTTTTTCCGGGGTGGTGTCATCCGCCGAGAGGAAAACTTCGAACGGCGCGCCGTTCTTGATCTGGGTGTAGAACTGACCGGTTGCGCCGAACGAAGTCACCAGCTTGTGGCCGGTGTCTTTTTCGAAGTCGGCGGCGATCGCCTGGATCGGCGCGGTGAAGTTGGCGGCGACAGCGACCTGGACTTCATCGGCCTGGGCGGAGCCGAAAGCGAGTACAGAGAGAAGGGTGGCGAGGCAACCAGGGGCAAAACGTGAGGCACGAATGGTCATGAAACGGCTCCGTTCTAAGCAGGTGTTACGAGGGGGTGGTTCGTTATATAACGGAATATATAGCGAAATGCCTGCAAACGGAATGGACTGTTTTGCTTACGGTACATGCGGTTGATTGTGGCGAGGGGGCTTGCCCCCGTTGGGTCGCGAAGCGGCCCCAAAAAATGGGACTGTTGCGCAGCCCAACGGGGCGGTGCGACGTTTCGACAAGCCCCCTCGCCACAGTTACAGCGCACACTACAGGCCATCGTAGGTCAGATAGTGGTTGCGCATTTAGCGGCGAGTCAACCTGGCCAACCCATCCTCAGCCAACCGCCGTGTCAATTCTTCACTCGTCATCTCAGCGCCCAGGGTAAACGCCTGTCCGGCCCACAGGTTGCTGAAATCCACTTCCCCCTTGGCCCGCAGCGGCATCAGCGCACCACCCGCCAGGGGGAACGCTGGCGCCTTGTCGCTGATCGGCCCAAGCTCGCGCATGACCCGGTTGAGAATCCCCCGCGCCGGGCGACCGGTGAACAGGTTGGTCACGGCAGTCTGGCTGGCTTGGGCTGTGCGCAGTGCCTTGTGGTGCGAAGCGCTGACCTTGGCTTCCGGAGTGAACAGATACGCCGTCCCCACCTGCACCGCCGAAGCCCCCAGCATGAACGCCGCCGCGACTCCACGACCATCGCTGATACCGCCTGCAGCTATCACCGGCACCTTCACCGCGTCCACAACCTGTGGCACCAGTGCGAAGGTGCCGATCTGACTGCTCAAGTCATCACTGAGAAATATCCCGCGATGCCCGCCCGCTTCGTATCCCATCGCGATGATCGCGTCGCAGCCGTGTTGTTCGAGCCAGATGGCTTCTTCCACGGTAGTGGCTGAAGACAGTACCTTCGCCCTGGTAGCCTTCACCCGATCGAGCAGGGATTTTTCCGGCAGACCAAAGTGAAAACTCACGACTTCAGGGCGGAACGCCTCGATCACTTCGCAGCCTGAGGCATCGAACGGCGCACGGTTGGACACCGGTGTCGGCGCATCGAAGTCGACACCCAGTTCGCGGTAATACGGCTCAAGCAGATTTTTCCATTCCCGCGCGCGCTGCTCATCCACCGGCGGCGGTTGGTGGCAGAAAAAGTTGATGTTGATCGGGCCCTGGGTGTGTTGGCGGATGGTTGTCAGCTCTTCGCGCAACTTGTCGATGCTCAGCATGGCCGCCGGCATTGAGCCGAGCCCGCCAGCATTGCAGGCGGCGATGACCATGGACGAGTTGGTGGCGCCGGCCATGGGGCCCTGGATGATGGGCAATTCTATGCCGAGCAGATCAAGAATGCGGGTGTCTGGCCATTGGCTCATGGTGAGAGTTCTCCGACTGGGAAACCGGGCAGGGGAGTAGCGGCGATCAGTTTAACGGTGATACATAGCCGCTGGCGAAACCTCGTTGCCCCCGACCCTGTAGGAGCGAGCTTGCTCGCGATGATCGTCAACGATGACGCGGGGAACCTGACGCCCCGCGTTGTCCCGTCGTCCATCGCGAGCAAGCTCGCTCCTACAGGAGGAGAACGTCAGCGCCGGTGAAATCCGCCCCCACCACCCCCACCAAACGAACGATTCATGAACTGCGACGAGTTCTGAAAGTTGTTCGTCCGCTCATTGCCGAACGAGCGGGCCTGGTAGTCGCGGTTGAGATTCTGCACTTGCGTCGTATTGGCCGAATTGAGCCGGTTGGTGCCGCCGACCATCGACTGCCAGCCATCATCGGTTTTCTTGTAAACGTTGCCATCGTGGCCGGCGTAAACGTTGTTGCCGATCTGCGCGGCGCCACTGTCGGGGCCGCGGACGCTGCGGTAATCGGTGGTGTTGCCGGTATTGGGGTTGTAGACCGCGCCACGATTGGCGTTGACCTGATTGCCGGTGTACACGTTGCCTGCGGTCACGTGCTGACCGGCGATGGCGCCACCGTTGGGCCCGGTGGCAACACCTTCGCGACCGGCCGCGTAGTTGCCGGTGTAGACATTCTCCACAGCCCCTCGTTGACCAGCAGCGGCGACGCCGGTGCGCGAGTTGTAGGAGGCGCCGACCTGTCCGGCCCAGCGATTGCCGGTCCAGGCGTTGTACCCGCCACTGTAGCGACTGACCGAGGCGCTATCGCCCCATTGACGGTAGATGTTGCCGGAAGTGCCGGCCCAGCCACCGGGTCCCCAGGCCACCGCACCGCCGTGATAACCGTAGGCCACGCCGCCCCAGGGTATCGGCGCCGGGTACAGATGCGGTCCCCAGGCGTAGCCCCAACCGTAATTGCCCCACCACGGATAAGCGCCCCAGCCCCAACCCACGGCCACGGTACTGCCGCCCCAGCTCCAGCCAAACCCGTAGCCATACGCCCAGCCTGTCCAAGGCGTGTAGCGAATCGCCGCGCCGAAACCGTAAGTCACGGGCGGGCCGTACCAGGCTGTGCCGACCCACGGCGAGTAGTAGTAACCCGTTCCGTACACCACCACGCCCGTAACCGGATCCAGGGTTGAGCCCTGATAGCCCGGCGTGTAACCCACCACCACAATGTCGCCGCTGGCTGAATAGACTTTGACGTAGGTGAGGTAGTGCAGGGGGGAACTGGGGGGAATTGAATAGATGACGGCGGGCACCGAGGTGGCGACCGTCCACGGGCCTTGCACCGAGGTGGCCACGAACCAGACACCGTTTTCCACCGCGTACCAGCTCTTGGCGTCGACCATGATGATCGGCGTCGGGCTGTTTACCACGTGCTGCAGCGGCGTGCCCTTGATGCCGTTGAGTTGCGGCTGGCCGTCGAATTGCGGCGCCGTCATTTTTAACTGGCTCTTCTTGACGGCCGAGGTTTGCGGAATGCTGGCGGCAATCGCCGCTTCCTTCGCTTGCGGTGTGCCCGCCACCGAGGCTTTGACGTTCTCCTTGGCGCTGTCGTCAGGAATATTGGCAAAGTCCGCCGGCAACTTGTCCGCCGGCACGAAGGTCCAGGGGCCTTGCATGTCAGGGGCGCGGAACCAGCGACCGGAGATCAGCAGGTAACTGTTCTGGTCGCCGATCTCCTTGAAGATGTGCCCGGTGGTGTTCGTCACATAAAGCAGTTGCGTGCCCTGGATCGGCTGCCATTGCGCGGCGCCGTCCGTGACAATCAATTCCGTGGGTTTTGTCGCCACATGAATCTGTGGCACGGGCGGTTTGGCCAGGCTGGGAACCTTGTCCTTTGGATCGCTCTGGCCCGTCAGCAGGTCGACCTGACGGCTCTGGATCGCAGCCTTCCTGGCCTTTTCCAGGTCAGCCGAAGGTGACGTTAACGGGGTATAGGGGCCACTCAACGCATCCGCCGCCATCCAGCCGTCGAACACATGCAGGTAATGTTTGCCCAGGGCATCCTTGAGCAGCAGCGGCCGGGTGTTGATCACCCGTTGCAGCACGGTGCCTTCGACGGGGCGATACACCGGTTCGCCGTCGATGTACACCAGAATGGCCGGCACTTCGGAGCTGATGATGGTGGGCGGCGTGTTGTCTATCGGGTCGCTGCTGGCCTTCTGCTCGGCGGCGACCGTGCCCAGTGCGGCTTCGAGTTGATCCAGGGAAATGGTTTTCTTGCGGTTCAGCGCATCGTTTTTCAGCTCTTTCATCCAGCTGTCGAGATTGGTCGCGGCGGAGGGGAAATCGACTTTGGTGATGGTGTACTGATCCAGTTCGACCCAGCGGGTGGCCTTGTCCACCAGGGTATGGGCACTGAAGTGCACGATGCCGAAGGTGGATTTGCCGTCCTTGTCGGTGACCTCCACTGCGGCGCGGGCCTGCAGGGTGTAACCGTCCCAGCTGTCGAGTTGCGGCTGGTAGATCGTCAATTTGGCATCGTCGTTGTTCAGCACCTGCGGCCAGCTCGGGGCATCGGGTGCCGGGGGCTGCGCAGGTGCGGCCTGGATATTGGCAAGGCTCATCAGGCAGAACATCAGTACCGCGGCAAACGAACGTAGGCAGGGCATGGTCAACTCCATCGACAGGACCGTTCTCGCGGTTTTTGACGGCCGCGAAAAAAGCATAGCCGCCTGCAATGGAAAAACCCGGCGCTGAGTCAAACCACAACACAACCCTTGTAGGAGCGAGCTTGCTCGCGATGGTCGTCAACGATGACGCGGGAAACCTGATACCCCGCGGTGTCAGGGCCTCCATCGCGAGCAAGTTCGCTCCTACAGGTCCGTGTGTTCCCGGTCGAGCAGCTGGCGCTTGCGCTCCACGCCCCAACGATACCCCGACAGATTGCCATCGCTGCGCACCACGCGGTGGCAGGGAATGGCCACCGCCAGGTTGTTTGCGCCACAGGCCTGGGCCACGGCGCGGACGGCTTTCGGTGAGCCGATGCGCTGTGCAATGTCGGCATAGCTGGCGGTGCTGCCCACGGGAATCTCCCGCAACGCTTGCCAGACCCGCTCCTGAAACGCCGTGCCTTGCACATCCAATGGAAGGTCCAGCCCCAGCGTCGGCGCTTCGATAAAGCCCACAACCCTGGCGATCAGTTGTTCGAAGTCCTTGTCGGCGCCGATCAGATTGGCCCGCCGGAATTTGTCTTGCAGGTCGCAGACCAGTTGCTGCGGATCATCCCCCAGCAGAATCGCGCACACTCCACGCTCGCTTTGCGCCACCAGAATCGCCCCGAGGGAGCACTGGCCGACGGCGAATCGAATGTCGTTGTTCTGTCCGGCGGCGCGGTAATCGGCGGGTTTCATGCCCAGCACCTGATCCGCCGCTTCATAAAAGCGGCTGTTGGAGTTGAAGCCAGCGTCGTACAGCGCGTCGGTGACCGAACGCCCATCCGTCAACCGCTCCCGCACCCGGCGCGAACGATGGGCGGCGGCGTAACCCCGGGGCGTCAGGCCGGTCACGGCCTTGAACACTCGGTGAAAGTGAAAGCTGCTCAACCCGGCGACCTGGGCCAGATCGTTCAAGCCTGGAAGCTCCTCGGCCGTTTCGATCTGGCGGCACGCGGCAGCCACCGTCGCGGCATGTTGCGCCGCCAGGTCGCTCTGATCCTTCGCCGCACGCTTGCTCGGACGATAACCCGCCGCCTGTGCCTGTTCGGCGGTATCGAAGAACTCGACGTTCTTCGGCTTGGGCAAGCGCGCCAGGCTGCTGGGGTTGCAGTAGATCCCGGTGGTTTTCACCGCGTAGACGAACTGCCCGTCCGCCTGTGGATCGCGTGCGACAACGGCGGCCCAGCGTGGATCGTTCTCGGTGCTGATTTTTGTCATTTGGCTTGTCATGGCTTTGTATCCGTTGACCCGTTTAGCACAGATTAATCACCTGCCCGTGCACCGACACTCCGACGCTTGCGGTCAAATTCCGAGTATTCAATGCGACCGGCGAAACGTGAAGTTGATCCGCTGCTCGCCTAGGATCGAGTGTTGCCCGTCCTTGATCGGCAGGACGCCGTGATAACGCAAGCGATCCACGCCACCCCAGACCACGATGTCGCCATGCAGCAACGGTACCCGCTGGCTTTTGTCGCTGCGCTCAAAACCACCGAACAGAAACATGGCCGGCAATCCCAAAGACACCGACACGATCGGCTCTGCGTAGGATTTTTCGTCCTTGTCCTGATGCAAAGACATTTTCGCGCCTGGGACATAGCGGTTGATCAGGCAGGAATCGGGCTCGAAGTCTGTAAACCCCGCGTCCCGCGCCGCCGCCTGTGCCAACTGGAAAAACACTTCCGGCATCGACGGCCACGGCAGGCCCGTTTGTGGATCCTCGCGGGTGTAACGATAGCCGCTGCGATCGGTGGTCCAGCCCCAGGTTCCGCAACTGCTCAAGGCCACCGACATGGTGAAACCGCCGGGGGTGACCATTTGCCGGAAGGGCGCAGCCGCCAGCACCGCTTCCAGTGCCGGCAGCAAACGGTCCAGCCAGGGTAGGGCGAAGCCTCTCAATACGCAGGATTGTTCGCCGATCTGTTCGCACCGTGGTTGTTGCTCCGGCTCGGCGTCGGCGAACAGGTCAAAAGTTGTCGGGTTCATGGTCATGACGCATCGTGAAAGATAATGCCCAGGGTATGGCGTTTGCCACTGTGCAGGCGACTGACGCCGTGGCGCAGGGTGACCCGGTAAAAGCCGCGGGTACCTTTGACCGGTCGCTGGTTGACCGCAAAGATCAAACCGTCACCTTTCTTGAGACCCACCACCTGCGGACGTGACTGCATGCGTGGGCGCTGTTCGGTCAGGACGAATTCGCCACCGGTAAAGTCTTCACCCGGTTCTGACAGAAGAATCGCGACCTGCAGTGGGAAAACGTGTTCGCCGTACAGGTCCTGATGCAGGCAGTTGTAGTCCTGCGGGCCGTATTGCAGCAACAACGGCGTAGGACGTTGCTGACCGGCGGCATGGCAACGCTCGAGAAAGGCTTCGTGGTTGTCAGGAAAACGGTCTGGCAGGCCCATGTGCTCGTACCAGCGGTTGGCGATCGGCACAAGTCGCGGATACAGCGCGCTGCGCAGGCGCGCCACGAGATCCGGCAGGGGGTAGCTAAAGTACTTGTACTCGCCACGGCCGAAACCGTGGCGGGCCATGATCACTCGCGAGCGAAAGGGCTCGGATTGGCCGTACAAGGCACTGAGGTCGTCACAGGCCTTGTGGCTCAACAGCGAAGGGATGACCGCACAGCCGTCCTGATCGAGTTGCTCTTCCAGCGAAGGCCAATTCAGCCTGTTCAGGTATTGCTCACTCATTTGCGATGCTCACGTGATTGAGGCGAGCAGTCTGGGACGGGCTGTGAATGCAGACACTCCGTCGCTTGCGGTCGAATTGCTAATGAAGACTTACAGCGCCTTGCTGACGCTGATTTCGCTGATGACATCGTCACCCTGGCCGTGCAAGGCGTCCAATGCGGCCTTGGCTTCTTCCTGTGTGCCGTTTTCCAGCTGGGCGAACTCGAAGCGGCGTTCGCCATTGAGCTTGTACTTGATTACGTATTTGGTCGTCTGGGCCACGGTGATACCTGTCTGTCTGTCTGGCGCTCTGATCGCGAGCGGAACGCGTTACTCAGCTGAGCTTGGAGCTGGAGCGGCGAATGATTTTGATCGAGTGAGTCAGGGTTGGTTTGCGGGTCACGCTGATCGCCCGACGGCTGACGGTGTCGATGGTGATATTCCAGAAACCGGTGCTCGGCGCGGTGATGCGGGCCGGGAAGGTGTCGAATGCGCCACCGTGATAGGTGTGACGGCCGCCATTCTTGAAGCTGCGGAAGTTGGCGTCGTTCATCAAGCGGATGTTGCAGGTCTGCGAGCATTGAATGACGACGATGTCGTCTTCGTTGAGGTGCTCGCGCTGGTGAATGAATTTCATGTGGGCGCCTCCGGAAGGGCTTTTTCTACAAAATCAAAACGATGGCGCGCAGTTTATCAGTCTGCAGGCGGAAATATCCTGTTGCCTGAGGCTGCTTTGACAATTTAAGGACGTTCCGGGGCGTAGGGTGCAGATAAATACAGTCGCCCCCGGAGAAAAACCATGTTTGTGCTGTCGGAGGGTCTTTATCGGAGGTTTTGTATGAAGTGGGGTGTGTGGGTTCTGCCAATGGCGTTGGCAATCGGTGGTTGTGCAAGCGTTTCGGAAATTAACCAGACGCTGCCCACCATGAACGTTATTTCCGGCAAGAAACCCCATGAATACGCGCAATGCCTGAGCGAAAAGCTCGCCGATAGCCGAGGTCCGTTGCAAATCGAGCCTCATAAAGACGGCGTTCGAGTGATTGTGCCGCAGAAATTGTCATCGGGGCCGGCTGCGGTTTTCGATATCGAGGATCGCTCCGGCGGCAGCAGCATCAAACTGCATGAAAGTATGTCCAACGTGCCGGTGCGTCCAAAGGATGTGCAGAATGCCGCGAATGCGTGCATTTCTGGCTGACCGGCTGCCGTACTCCAATAAAAATGCCGCCAAACCGGCGGCATTTGCATAGCGGGGGCAGGGCGCCTTACTTGCAGACCACTACGACGCTGCGGTTCTTATAGTTGCCGACGTCTACGCCCAGGGTCTTGTCGCTTTCGTCCGGCGCCGGCGTGCCATCGGTGCCGACGATGCGGTAGCCGGTGCCTGCGCAGGAAGCGTCGGCCTTTTCATAACAGCTCGCCCAGGAGTTGGCTTCGCCTGAACAGTCGATGGCCAGGCCTTGTTCGCCGTTGTTCAGGTAGGTGGGTTGGGACGTCGCGCAGCCACTCAGGGCCAATACCGCGATCAGTGGCAAGAATTTGGTCATGTCGGTGTCATCGAAAGGGGATGGGCAAAGCCTGTGACAGCATCGCGGGCAAAAGGTTGTGGCGATGAGCCACTGTTTTGCCTGTTCCTTTGTGGGAGCGAGCCTGCTCGCGAAAGAGCGTCCAGGCAACGCGCTGCTTCAGATCGCCCGCGTTATCGTTGACGACCATCGCGAGCGTGCTCGCTCCTACAGGTTACTTGTCTTTGCCGCGCTTTTTCGGTTCCGGATGCTCAAGTTCCAGCACTGCCGCCACTTCCACCGCCATGGCTTCAGTAGGGAATGGCCCGGCGATCTTCTCGCCAGCCGCGCTGTCGATCGACCATTGGCCGTCGTTGGTCTTGTTGATCAGGTACCCGTTGACGATTTTTGCTGCCGACATCTATCTGCCTCGTTGGCTGGTTGAATTGTCGCAATCATAGCGTTTAATGCCCCTGCCTGTTGAGTTGACAAGCGTGCATTCCTGCCGGTCTCTGCTATCACTTAAAGGTTGCTGATGGAGGACCTGCATTGCGGCGGAACTATCCGCCCAAATATTTCTCCTATGATGGCATCGGTTAGCCAGCGCGGGCATTGTAAGGTGCACGCCGCCTGATTAGACTGCGCCGAACTCGTACACACAGCCCTTTCAAGGACTTATATGATCAAGAAATGCTTGTTTCCAGCAGCCGGTTACGGTACTCGCTTCCTGCCAGCGACTAAAGCCATGCCCAAAGAAATGCTGCCGGTGGTAAACAAGCCACTGATCCAGTACGGCGTCGAAGAAGCACTGGATGCCGGGTTGAACGAAATCTCCATTGTGACCGGTCGCGGCAAGCGCGCCCTGGAAGACCACTTCGACATCAGCTACGAGCTGGAAAACCAGATCAAGGGCACCGACAAGGAAAAATACCTGGTCGGTATCCGCAAACTGCTCGACAACTGCTCGTTCTCCTACACCCGCCAGACCGAAATGAAAGGCCTGGGCCACGCGATCCTGACCGGCCGTCCGCTGATCGGTGACGAACCGTTCGCCGTGGTACTGGCGGACGACCTGTGCGTGAACCTGGAAGGCGACGGCGTACTGACCCAGATGGTCAAGCTGTACAAGCAGTTCCGCTGCTCGATCGTGGCCATCCAGGAAGTCGATCCGCAGGAAACCAACAAATACGGCGTAATCGCCGGCGAGATGATCCGCGACGACATCTACCGCGTTCACAGCATGGTCGAGAAGCCAAAGCCGGAAGATGCGCCGTCGAACCTGGCCATCATCGGTCGTTACATCCTGACCCCGGACATCTTCGACCTGATCGAGCAGACCGAGCCAGGCAAGGGTGGTGAAATCCAGATCACCGACGCCCTGATGAAACAGGCCCAGAACGGCTGCGTAATGGCCTACAAGTTCAAGGGCAAGCGTTTCGACTGCGGTGGCGCCGAAGGTTACATCGACGCAACCAACTTCTGCTTCGAGAACTTCTACAAGACTGGCAAGGCGTACTGATAGCGCGCCAACCTGCTTGTACTGAAAAGCCACCTCCGGGTGGCTTTTTCATTTTCCGCGCCCATATTGTTGGCAACCCTTGCCCTGCGAACGACTGCGGGTATGCTGGTCACCTGCCGAGGAGATAGACGATGGCCTACGATTTTGACCTTTATGTGATTGGTGCCGGTTCCGGCGGTGTGCGGGCGGCGCGGTTTGCCGCCGGTTTCGGTGCCAAGGTGGCGGTGGCCGAGAGCCGCTACCTGGGCGGCACCTGTGTGAACGTCGGCTGTGTGCCGAAAAAGCTGCTGGTCTACGGTGCGCACTTCGCCGAAGACTTCGATCAGGCCTCGGGTTTCGGCTGGAGCCTGGACGAGGCGCAGTTCGACTGGGCGACCCTGATCGCCAACAAGGACCGCGAGATCAATCGCCTGAACGGCATTTATCGCAACCTGCTGGTCAACAGCGGTGTGACCCTGCATGAAGGTCACGCGAAAATCGTCGATCCGCATACCGTCGAGATCAATGGCGAGCGCCACAGCGCCAAGCACATTTTGATCGCCACCGGTGGCTGGCCGCAGATTCCGGAGATTCCGGGTCACGAGCTGGCGATCAGCTCGAACCAGGCATTTTTCCTTAAAGAACTTCCAAAACGCGTACTCGTAGTGGGCGGTGGTTACATCGCGGTCGAGTTCGCTGGCATTTTCCACGGCCTCGGCGCCCAGACCACCTTGCTCTATCGCGGTGAGCTGTTCCTGCGTGGCTTCGACGGTTCGGTGCGCAAGCATCTGCAGGAAGAACTGACCAAGCGCGGCATGGATCTGCAGTTCAACGCCGACATCGAGCGTATCGACAAGCAGGCCGATGGCAGCCTGAAAGTGACGCTCAAGGATGGTCGCCAGATGGAAGCCGATTGCGTGTTCTACGCCACAGGGCGGCGTCCGATGCTGGACAACCTCGGGCTGGAGAACACCGGAGTCAAACTCGACAAGAAGGGCTTCGTCGAGGTCGACGATCAGTACCAGACCGCCGAACCGTCGATCCTCGCATTGGGCGATGTGATCGGTCGGGTGCAACTGACGCCGGTGGCCTTGGCCGAAGGCATGGCCGTGGCGCGGCGTCTGTTCAAGCCTGAGCAGTATCGTCCGGTGGATTACAAGATGATCCCGACGGCAGTGTTCAGCTTGCCGAACATCGGCACCGTCGGTTTGACCGAAGAGGAAGCGCGCGATGCCGGGCATGAGGTGGTGATCTTCGAAAGCCGTTTCCGGCCGATGAAGCTGACCCTCACTGAATGCCAGGAGCGCACGCTGATGAAGCTTGTGGTGGACGCCAAGACCGACAAGGTGCTGGGTTGCCACATGGTCGGGCCGGATGCCGGTGAAATCGTCCAGGGCCTGGCCATCGCCTTGAAGGCCGGCGCCACCAAGCGCCACTTCGACGAAACCATCGGCGTGCACCCGACGGCCGCCGAAGAGTTCGTCACCATGCGTACGCCGGTCACCGGTTAAGCGTCCTTCGTTGCGTCTGGCGCAGCGGCCTCAAGGGCCGCCGCCAGACGCACGCTTTCCTCTTCGAGGTCCGCCTGGGCCTTGGTCAATCGGCTCTCCAGTGATTTGTTGAGCTGCGCCTGTTCGTCGATGTTCTGTTTAAGCGACTGACTTTCCAGCAGTGCCACGCGCAAGCGTTCCTGGAGGAGGGTGCGTTCGCCGTCGACCCGCGTGACCTGCTCCAGCAACTGATCCTGGCGGGTGTTGCTCTGCTTGAGCTGTTCCTGCATTGAGCCCAGTTCGCGCAAAGTGCCGCGGTTTTCCGTCAGCAGGCGCTCGTTGTCGCGGTGCAACTGGGTGATTTCATCCTGGCGCACCAGCGCGCTTTGCTGGGCCTGGCGCAACTCCATCTGCAACTGCTGGACCTGGCTTTCATGTCGACTGTGTTCCTGCTCGCGCTGCTCCTTGACGGCATTGCGGTAATGCTCGAGGGCGTCGCGGGCGTGCAGGTGCTTTTCTTCCAGTGAGCGAATCTGCTCGTCCTTGTCCTGCAAGCGCAATTCGAAATCGGCCAGCGCCTGATTCAGTCCGGCATTGCGGGTTTGCTCGGCCTGGAGGAGGGCGCGGGTTTCGTGCAGCGCCTCGGATTCCTGGGTCAGCGCCAGGCTCTGGATTTCGTATTGCTGGTGCAGTTCGGTGTTGGCTTCCCGGGCTTCTTCAAGCTGGGTTTCCAGTGCCTTGCGCTGCGTCTCGAATTGCTCGCGAGCCTGGTCGATCGGCTCCTGCGCCTGTTCCTTCAAGCGTTGAGCCAGGCGTGAAACCAGAGCCAGCAACTCATCGTCGACGGGCTCGGTGGGTTCTGTCTCCGCCGGTTTGAGGTCTTCGCCCAGCTCCTTCAAATAGCGATGAATCGTGGTTTTCGATCCGGTATTGCCCATTTCGATGCGCACGGCATCGATGCTGGGGTTTTCACCGCGGGCGAGGATCGCCAGACGCGCAGCCTGAACGACCGCCTTATTTACACCGCCACGGGCCATGATTTCTCCTGCTGCTTTTGCATGTGGTACGTACTGCGTAAAAACACATTGTACCATTCAAATGAAAAAGATAAATACGGATGATTATTCACACGGGATATACTGGTATTACCCCGTGTCATAACGATTCCAGCGTTTTTAACACGCCACTTCAGTACACGCCCTCTTCTGTAGGAGCGAGCACGCTCGCGATGGTCGTCAACGATGACGCTGGCGGCCTGATACCCCGCGGTGCATCGCAATCCATCGCGAGCGTGCTCGCTCCTACAGTTGGATAAGGACATTTCCATGAGCGATCTCGATCGTTACCTGCAAGCCGCAACCCGCGACAACACCCGTCGCAGCTATCGAGCCGCCATCGAGCACTTCGAGGTGACCTGGGGCGGCTTCCTGCCGGCCACCGGCGACAGCGTCGCGCGTTATCTGGTCGCTCACGCCGGGGTGCTGTCGATCAACACCTTGAAGCTGCGGCTGTCGGCGCTGGCGCAGTGGCATAACAGCCAGGGTTTTGCCGACCCGACCAAGGCGCCGGTGGTGCGCAAGGTATTCAAGGGCATTCGTGCGTTGCATCCGGCTCAGGAGAAGCAGGCCGAGCCGTTGCAGCTTCAGCATCTGGAGCAGGTGATCGACTGGTTGGAGCAGGAGAAACAAGTCGCCATGGCCGACGACGATCGTCCCGCGCTGTTGCGCGCCAAGCGCGATATCGCGTTGATCCTGCTGGGGTTCTGGCGCGGCTTTCGTAGCGATGAGTTGTGTCGATTGCAGATCGAGCATGTGCAAGTCAGTGCCGGCACGGGCATCACCCTGTATCTGCCGCGTAGCAAGAGTGACCGGGAGAACCTGGGCAAGACCTATCAGACGCCGGCGTTGCAGCGGCTGTGTCCGGTGCAGGCGTATATCGATTGGGTCAGTGAAGCTGCGCTGGTGCGTGGGCCGGTGTTTCGCGGGATTGATCGGTGGGGGAATCTGAGCGAGGAGGGGTTGCATGCCAACAGTGTGATTCCCCTGCTGAGGCAGGCGCTTGGCCGCGCAGGGATTGCCGCCGAGCAGTACACCAGCCACTCCCTGCGCCGGGGTTTTGCTTCGTGGGCGCACCAGTCGGGTTGGGATTTGAAGTCGCTGATGAGTTATGTGGGGTGGAAGGATATGAAGTCGGCGATGCGTTATATCGAGGTCAGCCCGTTCCAGGGTATGGCGCGGCTCGGTGAAAAAACGCGAACAGTCTGATTGCCCGCGTCGTTGACGACCATTCGCGGGCAAGCCTCGCTCCTACAGGGTTGGTGTCGTTCCTGTAGGAGCGAAGCTTGCTCGCGAAAGAGGTGGTCCAGACGACACTGTTTTGCCTGCCGTTACGCCTTCGCGGGCAAGCCCGCTCCCACAGGGTTTGTGCCGTCCGCAGGTGCAGAGATCGTTTTCTTCTATTAATACCCTTGGCTAATAGCGAAACCCAATCACCAGCATCAGGTTTGCCAATGAGCCAACCGTCCATCGAGTGGGTAGAGTTCACTCCATCAACTTCACAACCCCTGACGGAGAGTCAACGATGCCTATCATCAACAGCCAAGTAAAACCGTTCAAAGCTGACGCATTCAAAAACGGCGACTTCGTAAAAGTTTCGGACGCTGACCTGAAAGGCAAGTGGTCTGTGGTGTTCTTCTACCCAGCCGACTTCACCTTCGTCTGCCCGACCGAACTGGAAGACCTGGCTGACAACTACGACGCATTCCAGAAGCTGGGCGTCGAGATCTACAGCGTTTCCACCGACACTCACTTCGCTCACGCTGCCTGGCACAACACTTCGCCAGCCATCGGCAAGATCCAGTACACCATGATCGGCGACCCGACCCACGTCATCTCCCGCAACTTCGACGTGCTGATCGAAGAAGCTGGTCTGGCTGACCGTGGCACCTTCGTGATCAACCCTGAAGGCCAGATCAAAATCGTTGAACTGAACGATGGCGGCGTTGGCCGTGACGCTTCCGAGCTGCTGCGCAAAATCAAGGCTGCCCAGTACGTCGCTGCTCACCCAGGCCAGGTTTGCCCAGCCAAGTGGAAAGAAGGCGAGGCCACTCTGGCTCCGTCCCTGGACCTGGTCGGCAAGATCTAAGTCAGTGACACGCTCCACAGGGCGGACTACCGCACCTACTCAGTAAGCTGCACCGCCCCTGAAAACGCCCGGGCGAGATTCGCTCGGGCGTTTTTTTATGCAAAGAATTTGATAAAGGAAATCGCCCGTATGTTGGACGCCAATCTTAAAGCCCAGTTGAAATCGTACCTGGAACGGGTCACCCAACCGATCGAGATCGTTGCTTCGCTCGACGACGGTGCGAAATCCAGTGAAATGCTCGACCTGTTGAAAGACGTTGCCAGTCTTTCCAGCCAAATTTCCTTGCTCGATAACGGTGACGATGCACGCAAGCCATCGTTTTCGATCAATCGCCCGGGTCAGGACATCAGCCTGCGGTTCGCCGGCATCCCGATGGGCCACGAATTCACTTCCCTGGTGCTGGCCTTGCTGCAAGTCGGCGGGCACCCATCGAAAGCCAGTGCCGAAGTGATCGAACAGATCCGCTCGCTCAAGGGTGAGTTCAGCTTTGAAACCTACTTCTCGCTGTCTTGCCAGAACTGCCCGGACGTGGTCCAGGCGCTGAACCTGATGGCGGTGCTGAACCCGAACATTCGCCACGTCGCCATCGACGGCGCGTTGTTCCAGGCCGAAGTCGATGATCGCAAGATCATGGCGGTGCCAAGCATTTACCTTAACGGCGAAGTGTTCGGCCAGGGCCGCATGGGTCTGGAAGAAATCCTCGCCAAGATCGACACCAGCGGCGCCGAGCGCCAAGCCGAGAAAATCAGCGCGAAAGAAGCCTTTGACGTGCTGGTGGTCGGCGGTGGCCCGGCCGGTGCTTCGGCGGCGATTTACGCGGCTCGCAAAGGCATTCGAACCGGTGTTGCGGCCGAACGTTTTGGCGGTCAGGTGCTGGACACCATGGCCATCGAAAACTTCATCTCCGTGCAGGAAACCGAAGGGCCGAAGCTGGCCAGCGCTCTGGAAGAACACGTCAAGCAATACGACGTCGACATCATGAATCTGCAACGTGCCACCAAGCTGATCCCTGCGAAAAACCCCGGCGAGTTGCACGAAGTGCGCTTCGAAAGCGGCGCCAGCCTGAAAACCAAGGCGCTGATTCTCGCCACCGGCGCCCGCTGGAGAGAAATGGGCGTGCCGGGTGAGCAGGAGTACAAGGCCAAGGGCGTATGCTTCTGCCCGCACTGCGACGGTCCGCTGTTCAAGGGCAAGCGCGTGGCGGTGATCGGCGGCGGCAACTCCGGCGTCGAAGCGGCGATCGATCTGGCGGGTATCGTCAGCCATGTCACGCTGCTGGAGTTCGACAGCAAGCTGCGCGCCGATGCGGTGCTGCAACGCAAGCTGTTCAGCCTGCCCAACGTCAATGTCATCACCAGCGCGCTGACCAGCGAAGTGAAAGGTGACGGCGAAAAGGTGAGCGGTCTGGTCTACAAGGATCGCGATTCAGGCGAGTTCCACACGGTCAACCTCGAAGGCATCTTCGTGCAGATCGGTTTGCTGCCCAACACCGACTGGCTCAAAGGCACCGTCGAGCTGTCGCCTCGTGGCGAGATCATCGTCGATGCCCGTGGCGAGACTTCGCTGCCGGGTGTGTTCGCTGCCGGTGACGTGACGACTGTGCCGTACAAGCAGATCGTGATTGCGGTGGGCGAGGGCGCGAAGGCTTCGCTGAGCGCGTTCGATCACCTGATCCGGACATCAGCGCCGGCATAAAGGCAGGGCTGAAAACACTAAACCCCATGAGTGATCATGGGGTTTTGTGTTGTGCGCGTTCCAAAATGTGGGAGCGGGCTTGCTCGCGAAGGAGGTGTGTCAGTCAACATCAAAGTTGAATGTGAGCCCTCATTCGCGAGCAAGCCCGCTCCCACAGTTTTAATCGTGGCGAACCTTAAAGCGGCGCAGGCTGAATGATTTCAACCCAATAAGCATCCGGGTCCTTGATGAACGCCA
This sequence comes from Pseudomonas sp. REP124, assembly GCF_020164475.1. Classification (GTDB taxonomy): domain Bacteria; phylum Pseudomonadota; class Gammaproteobacteria; order Pseudomonadales; family Pseudomonadaceae; genus Aquipseudomonas. The sequence goes on from NZ_JAIQWX010000028.1 coordinate 47,769, forward strand.
GGCTCTTCATGCGGCCGTCGCTCAGGCGCTTCTGGAAATCGCAGCCCAGCGCTTCGAAACGCTCGCAGGCCGCAACGATATCCGGCACCGAAATGCAGATATGACCAAAACCGCGCGGATCGGTATTGCCGTTGTGGTAGGCGAAATCCGGGTCGTTCTCGGTGCCGTGGTTGTGGGTCAACTCGAGGATGCCGGGGATCGACTTCATCCACTCGGTACGGGCGGCTGCGTCGGCCGGGATCTGCGCCTTGTCGACCAGTGCCAGGAAGTACAGGCTGAATTCCGCTTCCGGGAAGTCGCGCTTTTCCACCAGGGTGAAACCGAGGATGCGCGTGTAGAAGTCCAGGGACTTGGTGATGTCCTTGACCCGCAGCATGGTGTGGTTGAAGACGAACTTCTGGGTCGCGGCATCAGGCTGGGCGGTAACGCCGGGGAAGGTGTTCAGTTCTTGCAGGCTCATGGGCCCTCCGAAAATAAGCGGGGCGATTGAATGGCGACAATGATACGCAAGGGTTGGGACATCACCAAACCAAAACCGTCGGCTATTGCCTGACAGTCGGTCGGGGCTCAGACTTCAGACTTCAATAGCTGAGTGTTCATTGAAATGATTCGATTCGCTCCATCGGTTTTTATTCTCACAGGCGCGCTGTTCGCCGCCGCCAGTGCCCACGCTGAAGATCCGGTCATGACCTGGCCCGCCGGATGGCAGGTTGAAGAGATAGCGCAAGACAACGCAGCGTCCACTGTCTCTCGCCAGCGTGCAGTGAAAAACGACCAAAGTGGCACGCCGGTGATGGTCATGGAGTTGACCATGACCCAGGTGCAGAGCGGGCATCAGGTGAATCTTGAAGGCGTTTTGATGGAAATGCGCAAGTCCGTGCAAAAGGACTTTTTCCAGGGCGGTTATCAAAGTGTCTGCAATCGCATACATCCTGCGACCTTGAGCCGTTTATCGGCGCTGGAAACCACTTGCACCATCACCCAAAACGGTCGACATGTGCTTTCGCAAACTTTGGTGGCGGCAGTGGATGCTGATAAGGCCTACGTTCTTTCGTACGCGGGGCAGGCTGAGGCTTATAAGGCGAGTCAGGAAGAAATAGAAACAGCTCGTAACGCTTTGAAACTTTAGTTGAAAGACTTTAGTAGCTGCAGGCTTGGGCTGACGCGGAAATCCTTAGATACCCGAAGGGATTAAGCACAAAGTTGATCTGCAAGTAGCGAGTTGATTCGCCAATATCGTTGCATTTGTATGGTATCCATGAAAAAAGCCCTGCATTCGCAGGGCTTGTTTATAGCGCGAGGATTTAGCCGCGCAGCCAGGAATCAACGGTGCCGGCACCGTATTGTTCCTTCCATGCCTTCAGGCCGCGATGGTTGCCGCCCTTGGTTTCGATCAGTTCGCCGGTGTGCGGGTTCTGATAAACCTTGACCACGCGAGCACGGCGGGTTTTAGGCGCTGCGGCCTGCTGCAGACCGGATTTGGCCGGGTTCGGGTCGAGAATGGCGATGATGTCGCGCAGGCTCTTGCCGTAGGTTTTCATCAAGCCCTGGAGCTTTTCTTCGAATTCGATTTCTTTCTTGAGCCCGGCATCGTTCTTCAGGGATTCAAGCTGCTTGAGCTGCTCTTGAAGGGCCTTTTCAGCTGCACGAAATTCAGCGAGTCTGGACAATATGATTACTCCAATAGTGTGTTTGGCTGAAACCAACCGCAAACAAAGCTATAAGCCAAAAGCCTTGAAGCGACTCGGTGATTAAATCGCTTACCCGCTAAATTACCGCAGGCATGGAAAAAATTGTAGTTGTTAATTCATCAAGAGTAAATCATGTCTTTTTTTTCATGTAACACGCCGCTGTATTTCGATTCGATTCAGAGCGTTTTATGGTGGTTTGGTCGCTTGAAACCATCCCTTAATCGACACTTAATGCACTAATGAACTCAGCGCCAGGCATGGGACGACCGTACAGATAGCCTTGCAGGAAGTTAACGTTATGTGCGGTCAGGTAATCACTTTGTTCCTGGGTCTCTACACCCTCTGCAACCATTGCCAGATCGAGCTTTACGGCAAGTTCGATGACCGTATCCAGAATATGGCCGGACAAAGCGTCGACACCGATCATGGCCACGAAGCTCTGGTCGATTTTCAGATAATCCACATTGAACTGGCGCAAGTAACCCAGGCTTGAATGACCGGTGCCGAAGTCGTCGATGGCGATCTTCACCCCAAGCTCGCGCAACTGCTCGAAAAGCTGATGGGTGAGGGGAGTGGGTTCGATCAGTTCACGCTCGGTCAGCTCGAGGACCAGATGGATGGAGCCGGGCGCGAATTGCGCGAGGAATTCCCGGCAATCGCTGACCAGTTCCAGGTCCTGGCAATGGCTGGCGGTGATGTTGATGCCGATATGAAAGGGCTCACGGAATGACGCAGACAACGGCCCGAGCAACACCGCCGTCTGCTGCATCAGGGACCGGGTCATCGGCACGATCAACCCGGAATATTCCGCGAAGGGAATGAACAGGTCAGGACGCATCAGGCCTTCTTTTGGATGATTCCAGCGCATCAGCACTTCGATGCCCGAGACTTTCTTGGTATCGCCATGCACCACGGCCTGGAAGTAAGGAACGAACTCCATGGCCTCCATCGCACGCTTCATTTCATGGCTTGGAGAAGTGGAACGCCTCTGTAACAAGTACCCGATAACCGCAGACACAGCGCCGAAGAAAATCAGCAAACTGAACAGTGCCGGATACTCGCTGCTCATATAGCGCCAGATTTCACCCTCGGGAAAACCGGCTTTTACGCCAAAGGCATAGCGTGAAGAATCGAGCTTGCTTTGCGCTACTGCAAAGTCGGGCAGGGCGCCCTCATGAAACTGGTTATCGGCGGATAACCAGTTGGGGCCGACTTGCAGCACCAGCAAAGTATGGCTACCGATCAGGCGCAGCACGTTACTGAGGTGGTAACCATCCAGAGTACTCATCGCACCGCGTTTGCCTTCGCTCAGCCGATAGACTAGCAAGGCGGTATCCGGCGTTACCGGGTTGCCCTTCATCAGTAATAACCGACCTCCTTCGTAGTCACCGGAGGAGATTTTTTCATTCACATCGCCAAACAGCGAACTGCAATAAATGGCGTCGTCCCAGACCAGATTGGTAGAGCGCACGAAAGGCCGTCGAGTGACTTGTTCACGTAGGGCGAGATTAACGTCAAGACAACGTTGGCCGGCCAATGGCAGTAGTTCGCGAGCGGCCTGGGCGGTGTTGTCCAGCATCAGTTCGAATTGTTGAATTGCTTCTTCGGCCGTTTGTTCGGCGCTGTGCTTGAGTGCGCGTTCAGCCTGCATGTAGAGAATGACGACACCGAGCACTACCGGGAGCAATCCACTTGCGAGGGTCACCGCCATCCTGATGCTGCGTTTGCGGGATTTTGCTTTCAGTGGCATCTGTGAAACCTGTGGCGATGAAGTCGGGCTCTTAAATGCTGGCGGCGAAAAACGCCCTCCATGAAGAGATCAAGTTGCAGCCATGATAGTTGGCCGCCGTTAGTTGTGCCGTTCATCTGTAGTCAAGCCGTTGCGCAAGTTTGATGAAGGCCAGGGCCGCCGGTGACGCCTGGCGCTGGTCGAGCACTGCCAGGCCGATCTGCCGGGCTACTACCGGGGAAAGTGGTTTTTTCACATAGCGGCCGTCGTCGTGTTCGGGCAGAGAACTTTCGGCGACCACGGTCAGGGCGTCGCCGCGACCCACCGTATCCAGCGTGCTCAGCAACTGCGAGCAGCGAAAGCGGATGTTAGGCATCAGCCGCGCGCCGTGGAACAGCCGTGACACCAGCTCCGACGAGCCCGCTTCGGTCAGTACGAATGGGTCATGGCACAGGTCGCTCAGGCTGACGCTGTCGCGGCGGGTCAGCGGATGATGGGCGGGCAGCAGCGCGACCATCTGATCTTCGAGCAACGCCACCGTGTCGAAGCGCTCGTCAGGCAGCACCACAAAACCGATGTCGATACGCCGCTCCTGCAGCCACTGGATGACCTGACGGTCCGGGCCTTCATCGATGTGCACCTCGATACCCGGATGGGCGGCGCGGTAGTGCTTGAGAATCAATGGGAGCAATTTGATCGACGAAGTCGGGCCGAATGAGCCGATACGCAACGTCCCGCGCTTCATGCCCCGGGCATCCGCCGCTTCCTGGCGCATGGTGTTGGCCAGGCCGAGCATGGCCCGGGCGCGCAGCAGCAGTTGCTGACCGATGTCACTCAGTTCGACTTGGGTCTGATGGCGGCGCAGCAGTTCCACGCCCAATTCCCGCTCCAGGGATTTCAACGCATGGGACACCGCGGACTGGCTGATGCCCAGGCGCTGGGCCGCTGCCGTGAAGCCGTTGAGTTCGGCGACGGTGGAGAATATCTCCAGTTGGGTGAGGGTCATGAGTGTTTACTCATTTTACGATGAGTGGGTATTAGCCAAATCATACGTCACCCAATGAAAATTCAATGTAGGACGTTTCCGATGATTTGCGAGAACAGCCCGACCCGTTCCTCTGATGTGCCGGTGTATCTGAAGCTGGCGGCGGTCACCATGATCTGGGGCGGTACCTTTGTCGCGGGGCGTTTGCTGGCGGACAGCCTCAGCCCCTTGTTTGCTGCGAGCCTCAGGTTTTTGCTGGCCAGCGTGGCCTTGCTGCTGTTCCTGCTGATGGCCCGCGTGCCCTTGACCCGGCCCAACCCCCGGCAATGGCTGCAACTGGCGATCCTCGGCTTCTTCGGGATCTACTTCTACAACCTCTGCTTCTTTTATGGCCTGCACTACATCAACGCTTCGCGGGCCTCGCTGATCGTGGCGCTCAACCCGGCGGTCATCGGCCTGGCTTCATGGCTGCTGTTCAAGGAGCGTTTGAGCCGGGCGAAAGTCATCGGCATCGCGATCTGCATCGCCGGCGCCAGCGTGGTGATCGTCAGCCGCAACCCGCAACTGATGGCCGACAATGCCGATGCCTGGATCGGCGATCTGCTGATTTTCGGTTGTGTGCTGGGCTGGGGCATTTATTCGCTGTTCTCCAGGGAGCTCAACCACAGCCTGGGGCCGGTGCAGACCGTGACCTGGTCGATTCTGCTGGGCACCCTGATGCTCTGGGTCACCAGTGCGATTCGTGGCGAGTTGAGCTTCACCGCGCTGTTCAGCCTTGGTCCGCAACAGTGGTCGAGCCTGCTGTATCTAGGCGTATTGGGTTCGGCGCTGGCCTACATCGCCTATTACGACGGCATCCGCAAAATCGGCCCGACCCGCTCCGGCGTGTTCATTGCCCTGAACCCGTTGACGGCGGTTATCCTCGGCGCGCTGTTGCTGGACGAACAGCTCACCCTGGCGATGTACCTGGGAGGAGGGCTGATCCTGCTGGGGATTTACCTGTGCAATAAACCCCTTGCTTCGGTGTCGGAAAAGGGGATTTCATACAGAAGGCGGACAAACTGATTTACGCTGTGTAGAATCAGGTTACGCATACAAGAATTCGTCTTCCGGCAACGGAAGCTTCGCCCGCAAGAGCCTTGGGTCGACCATGAAGTTATTAGGGTTTCAATTGATCTACGGTGATTTCCTCGCCCGCAGCGTGCGGGGCATTTCCTGCGCGCCACCCGCCGGTCTCAGCATCTCCAGCAACTAACCTTCAGTTAATTGACCAGAATGATGAGGCGCCAACCATGGCAGATCTATACGAAAACCCGATGGGCCTGATGGGCTTTGAATTCATCGAATTCGCATCGCCGACCCCCAACACCCTGGAGCCGATCTTCGAGATCATGGGCTTCACCAAAGTCGCGACCCACCGTTCCAAGGACGTGCACCTGTATCGCCAGGGCGCGATCAACCTGATCCTCAACAACGAACCCAATAGCGTCGCCTCGTACTTCGCTGCCGAGCACGGTCCGTCGGTGTGCGGCATGGCGTTCCGGGTCAAGGATTCGCAAAAGGCCTACAAGCGCGCGCTGGAACTGGGCGCCCAGCCGATCCACATCGAAACCGGTCCGATGGAGCTGCACCTGCCGGCGATCAAGGGCATTGGCGGTGCGCCGCTGTACCTGATCGACCGTTTCGGTGAAGGCAGCTCGATCTATGACATCGACTTCGTCTACCTCGAAGGCGTGGACCGTCATCCGGTCGGCGCGGGCCTGAAAATCATCGACCACCTGACCCACAACGTGTATCGCGGTCGCATGGCCTACTGGGCGAACTTTTACGAGAAGCTGTTCAACTTCCGTGAAATCCGTTACTTCGACATCAAGGGCGAGTACACCGGCCTGACCTCCAAGGCCATGACCGCGCCGGACGGCATGATCCGCATCCCGCTGAACGAGGAATCGTCCAAGGGCGCGGGCCAGATCGAAGAGTTCCTGATGCAGTTCAACGGCGAAGGCATCCAGCACGTTGCGTTCCTGGCCGATGATCTGGTCAAGACCTGGGATCACCTGAAAAGCATCGGCATGCGCTTCATGACCGCACCGCCAGACACCTACTACGAAATGCTCGAAGGCCGCCTGCCGGCCCACGGCGAGCCGGTGGGCGAGCTGCAGGCGCGGGGCATTCTGCTGGACGGTTCGTCCGATAAGGACGACAAGCGTCTGCTGCTGCAGATCTTCTCTGAAACGCTGATGGGGCCGGTGTTCTTCGAGTTTATCCAGCGCAAGGGGGATGACGGTTTCGGTGAGGGTAACTTCAAGGCGCTGTTCGAATCGATCGAGCGGGATCAGGTACGCCGTGGTGTGTTGAACGCCGAGTAAGGCATTACACCGATCAAACTGTGGGAGCGGGCTTGCTCGCGAAGAGGCCGTGTCAGTCGACA
>NZ_JAIQWX010000281.1 GCF_020164475.1 Pseudomonas sp. REP124
GGCCGATTCTGTTGAAAAAGTCTGATTTTCAGCTCGCCTGAACTGGGGCACGACCACAACCGGAGAACCTACTCACCACGTTGCGTGGTTTTTCGGCCCTTCGTTGACCTTTGCTGCTCTGTTATTGGGTTGGTTTGAGGTTTTTTGCTTCGTGCAGACGCACCTATCCCGTGAGTGGTGGCCCTTGAGAAGTAAGTTTGGCTAGCCGTCGCAGATTCTGCACCGCAGCAGCCAACGTGAACTCATCAGTCGCGCCACTCATGCCACGTAGTCTCAGGCGATCCAGTTTCAGGATGCGTTTGAGGTGGGCAAACAACATTTCGACCTTCTTACGTTCGTGGCGAGAGCGCACGTACTGCGCTGTCGCTGCGATGCGCCGAGCCACATTACGAGCGGCTTCATGGACGCTGCGAGCGATCTTGCGGAACGCCGTGTTCGGGCAGCACTTGGCTTTCATCGGGCAAGCAGCGCAGTCGGTCTGCCGGGATCGGAAGATGATGGTGTTGGCTTTGGTGATATGCGAACGCTCGTTCTTGAAGGCTCGCCATTCGCTGCGCAACGCGTTGCCGGCCGGGCAGCGGTATTCCTCCGCCTCTTCATTCCATTGGAAATCGTTGTTCGAGAAACTGTCGTTCTTGCGCTCGGTTTTGTCCCACACCGGCACGTGAGGTTCGATGTCTTTTTCCTCCACCATCCAGGCCAACATCGGCGCAGTACCGTACGCGGTATCGCCGATGAGGCGTTCCGGCTTGATGTCGAATTGCGCTTCGACGCGTTCGATCATGGTCTTGGTGCTCTCGACTTCTGCGGTTCGATGAGCCGGTGTCGATTCCACGTCCATGATCACGCCGTGCTCGGTATCGATCAGATAATTCGTCGAGTAAGCGTAAAACGCTGGGCCACCTGGAGCTGCGGTCCAGCGGGCTTGAGGATCCGTCAGCGACAGGCGCTTGGGTAGCGTTTCGGCCAGTGCCTCCTCATCGAGGGCTTCGAGGTACTCACGCACGGCGCGAGTACTCAGGGCCGGATCGCTCCAGTTGACCGGTTCATCACCTGGTACACCGCGCTGCCGACTCGCATCCGCTTTGATGATGCTGGCGTCCACGGCAAAGCCTTCGCCCTTGACCAAGCCAGCGTCCATGCAGTGACGCAGCACTTCATTGAACAACCAGCGAAACAGATCACTGTCCCGAAAACGGCCGTGTCGGTTCTTGGAAAAGGTCGAGTGATTGGGGACTTCGTCTTCAAGGCTCAACCGGCAAAACCAACGATATGCCAGGTTCAAATGAGGCTCTTCGCACAACCGCCGCTCGGAGCGAATGCCATAGCAATAGCCCACGATCAGCATGCGAATCATCAGTTCGGGATCAATCGAAGGACGCCCAATCGGGCTGTAGAAATCGGCGAGGTAATGGCGCAATTCACTTAGATCGAGACACCGATCAATGCTTCGCAGAAGGTGATTGGTGGGGATGTGATCTTCAAGGTTGAACGAGTAAAACAGTCGTTCCTGCCCACTCGATAACTGTCCCATCATGCTGTGTGATCCCCCACCGGCCAATGCAGAGATTTTGCAGCAGGCCAGACAGGGGAGCTACTTTTTCAACAGAATCGGCC
>NZ_JAIQWX010000282.1 GCF_020164475.1 Pseudomonas sp. REP124
CTGACTGTTGACGCAGTGCAGACCGTGGGAGATTTCGCCCCTCCTCCTTTCACCCAAGCGCCGATAAAGAATGCATCTGGCTAGTGACCGACGATAGGAACAAGCCTGCGCCTCTGGGTGGCCCCTCAAGTGCTCAAACCATATCCCGGAGGAAGTCCTGTGGCAATGCCAGTTCCAATCTCAAAACCCATCGTGGGCGTGGATGTCGCCAAGAGTGAGCTGGTGATTTACAACGCTGAACTGGATCTGCTTGAAAAGATTCCCAACACCAAACCAGCCATCAACAAGTGGTTGAAGGCCCTGCCGGGCGCCGTGGCGATTGCCATTGAGTCCACCAATATCTACCACCTGGAATTTGCAGATCTGGCCTATGCAGCCGGTTGTGTGATCTACATGGTCGGCGGTTACGAGCTGCACCATTACCGCGAAGGTGTGAAGGTGCGCGCCAAAACCGATGCCCTGGATGCCAAGCTTCTTGCTCGTTACTTGAAAAATGAGCATGAAGAGCTTCGCCCATGGACACCGCCTTCACCGCTCTATCGTCAGCTCCTGAGCCTGTTCCGTCGCCGCGCGGCCCTGGTCCAGGCGCGAGTCGCGCTGGTACAAAGTTGGGCGAATGAGCCCTTGCTCAAGACCGCTTTTACCCAGCAAATAAAGTCCATGCAGCAACTTGAGACGCTGATCGAAAAGATGATCAACGACCTACTCAAAAATGCTGGTTTACAGGGGCAATTGAAGCGCTGCCTGAAGGTCGAAGGCATTGGTTTCCTGACTGGAGCTCGCTTGCTTACAGCGTTTCAGCGAGGTGACTTCAGAAACTCAGATGCATTCATCGCCTTTTTGGGGATGGATTTGCGGGTGAGGCAATCAGGACAGAAAGACGGTAAACGGAGCCTGACCAAACGAGGTGATCCGGAAGCCCGCAGGCTTTTGCACAACGCAGCCATGTCCGCCAGCCGAACCAAAGCCTGGAAAGGACTTTATGAAGAGCACAGGGCTCGAGGTTTCAGCACCACCCAGGCACTGGTGATGCTGGCCCGCAAGCTTGCTCGGGTTGTATTCGCCCTGCTCAAGGGAAAGAGCGAATATCAGCCAAAAGCCGGTTGAGAGCTTCCCCTCAACCATAGAATCTCCCACA
>NZ_JAIQWX010000283.1 GCF_020164475.1 Pseudomonas sp. REP124
TGAACTGGCCTAATAATCCCGGACACCTCTTTAGGGCGATATGATTCGCCCATTCAGGAGGTTCCATGCAAGAACGTAAAACCTATACCCGCGAGTTCAAGATGCGTGCTGCCTGCATGGTTCTTGACGATAACTGCTCGGTTCCAGATGTCTGTGCGTCGATGGATGTGGGGCCTACTGCTCTGCGCCGGTGGATTGAGCAAGTTCGTAAAGAGCGCAAAGGTCAGCCCGTTCCGGGAACCAAGGCCATTACTGCGGAGCAAAAGGAGCTCCAGGAGCTTCGGGCCAAGATCAAGCGCCTTGAGATGGAGGCCGAGATCTTAAAAAAGGCTACGGCTCTCTTGATGTCGGATCCCGATCGTTTTCGTTGATCGAGGAACTGAGAGGGTCAGGCTTGTATCCGACAGCCATCCTTTGCAACGTTTTTGGTGTTTCACGCAGTGGCTTTTATGAGTGGTGCTCGCGCCGCTCAGTGCCAGACAGCAAGCGTGAAGTACTGAAGGCGAAAGTGGTGGAGCTGCACGCCGAAAGCCGAGAAAGTCTCGGAGCGAGGATGATGTCGGAGTACTTGAAAGCCCAGCAGATCACTGTGGGTAGGCATTTGGCGGGCAAGCTGATGATGGAAGCAAACCTGGCCAGCAAGCAGCGTCGTCCGCATCCCTTTCGATCCAGAGGTGTCGAGGCGTTCATTGCGCCGAATCGGCTTGAGCGCAATTTTCAGCCGGCCGCGATCAATCAAGTCTGGTGCGGCGACGTTACGAGCCTGTTGGTCGGCAAGCGCTGGTTCCATCTGGCAGTCGTGATTGATCTATTTGCACGGCGTGTTGTTGGATGGGCATTCTCTTTGATCAACGACGCCCACCTGGTGACCAAAGCCCTGAAAATGGCCGTGGAGGTCCGAGGAACACCCACTGGTTTGATATTTCACTCGGATCAGGGTTGCCAGTACTCCAGCCGGAAATTCCAGGCTGCGCTCGAGCTACACGGCATAGTCCAGAGCATGAGCCGCAGAGGACAGTGCTGGGATAATGCGCCTACCGAGCGCTTCTTCGGCACGTTGAAGTCAGAGTGGGTGCCTGGCGAAGGCTATCCCACGATTGAAAAAGCCA
>NZ_JAIQWX010000284.1 GCF_020164475.1 Pseudomonas sp. REP124
CCTTGAGCAATGGACACGTGTCGTCACCCAGTCCATCACCTTCGGACGCACCAGCACCATCGTCAACTCCCCCTCGGTTCAGGGTGCGGGCGGCCTGCTGCCGCTGGCGGCGCTGGTGGTCAACGTGCTTAACGCCGGCGCTTATGCCCGGCAGGCGGCCATGTTGGAAGAGGGGGATGCGCAGCGGCAGGCGGATGGTTTGTCGGCGTATTTGTATGCGGGGGCGGCGTTGGGGGCGGTGATTCAGAATTGGATGATTTTGGGGAAGGGGGTAAACGAGTTAACGCGGAGACTGCCTTTTGGTTTTTTAGCTACAGCACCGACGTTGACTCTATTTGGGGGAATTGTGGGAGGACTATCGTTTGGAGCTGCAGTCAGTGAGTTTAGATCACTGCAAATTCAGATGGAGGCATCCCAGAGTAATATTGATCCTTGGCTACGGCTGAAAAGTTTAGCCGTTAGTGGGCAAGTTGCGGTTTACAGTGCCCAAGGATTGCTTGGTTTTAGTCTGACCGGCATGCGGCTGGCCAATAAAATCAGTACCCCCGAGGCCATACGGCGGTTCCGACTGGGTATGGGGCCGATCAACCTGCTGCTGTTAGCGCTCGGCGGACTGTACATGTTCGCCACGTTCCGTCAGGCCAACCCGTTGCAGAACTACCTGGCCAACTGCTGCTGGTCCCATCGCCGGGCCAGCGATAA
>NZ_JAIQWX010000285.1 GCF_020164475.1 Pseudomonas sp. REP124
GTATCGCTGGCTCGGCGATGGGACCAGCAGCAGTTGGCCAGGTAGTTCTGCAACGGGTTGGCCTGACGGAACGTGGCGAACATGTACAGTCCGCCGAGCGCTAACAGCAGCAGGTTGATCGGCCCCATACCCAAGCGGAAACGGCGTATGGCCTCGGGGGTGCGGATTCTATTGGCCAGCCGCATGCCGGTTAGACTTAAACCAAGCAATCCTTGGGTTCCATAAACTGCGATTTGGCCATCGACGGCTAAACTTTTCATTCGTAGCCAAGGGTCAATATTCTTCTGTGAGGCCTCCATCTGAATTTGCAGTGAAGTGAACTCACTGACTGCAGCTCTAAATGACAATCCTCCTGCAATCGCCCCAAATAGCGTCAGAGTCGGTGCGGTGAGGGAGAAAGAGCCCCTATTTAAGCTGATCTCATTCACCCCCTTCCCCAAAATCATCCAATTCTGAATCACCGCCCCCAACGCCGCCCCCGCATACAAATACGCCGACAAACCATCCGCCTGCCGCTGCGCATCCCCCTCTTCCAGCATCGCTGCCTGCCGGGCATACGCTCCCGCGTTAAGCACGTTGACCACCAGCGCCGCCAACGGCAGCAATCCGCCCGCCCCCTGAACCGAGGGGGAGTTGACGATGGTGCTGGTGCGTCCAAGGCTGATGGACTGGGTGACGACACGTGTCCATTGCTCAAGA
>NZ_JAIQWX010000286.1 GCF_020164475.1 Pseudomonas sp. REP124
CAGGACGCAGGGTGATGATTTCACCCCAAGGGCTCAGTAGCCCGCCGTTGGGCGCCAGGACATAGGCCAGGCCTTTGGCACCACCGATGGTAATGCCGACACCAGCGAGCAGCGCCACCGGGCTGAGGTAGCAGAGACGCAAGGTCAGTCGAGTGAGGGGGCGACGAAAATCGCCGCGCAAGCGCAGCCCTTGGCCGGCATCGATTGGCGTCCAGCTGCACTGGCTGGCTCTGAGCCAAGTGGCGCCGAGGTCGATGGGCGTGCCCTGCGTACCATCGCCGAAACCGGTCGACAGAGGGGTCAGGTTGCCGCTCATGGCCAGGTCGATTTGTGCGGCGCCAGGAGCGGCACCGGGCAAGTCGATAGTGAGTTGGCTGATGCCGTCTTGGGTAATCGTGTCACCCAGCGAACCCGTAATGTATACCTCCCTGGTTTCCATCGACAGGCGTGGCTGGTACAGCAGGACCAACAGTTCGTTGATTTCTTTGAGCTGTGCCTCGGGGGAGATGGGCGAG
>NZ_JAIQWX010000029.1 GCF_020164475.1 Pseudomonas sp. REP124
ATGGTCGTAAACGATAATGCGGGAGACCTGAGGCCCCGCGGTGTTCTTGGGTCCATCGCGAGCAAGCTCGCTCCTACAGGGGGAGTGTGTCATTCAGTGAAGTTTGGGATGCGCCCGTTGAGGGAAGGCCGGTAGTTCCACTTAAGGGTATCCAGCACAGGATTGACCGCCAGAATCCGTGCAACTGTCGCGCTGGCGATGCTTAACGCCAGCTTCTGCCCGGGACATTGATGGTGGCCGGCACCAAACGTGAAGCTGCGTCGGTTCGGGCGCTCGAGCAGAAAACGGTCGGGATCGTCGTTGAGTTGCGGGTCGCGGTTGGCAGATGTCAGCAGAACGAGAACGGTGTCCCCGGCGTTCAGCCTGACACCCTCGATTTCACACGACGTGCTGACGAAGCGCCGGGTGTTCTGCACCGGCGGATCGAAGCGCTGGACTTCGGCCAACAGATCGTCGATGTCGATCGATTCCCTGTGCAGGGCCGGCTGTTGCTTGAGCGCCAGTACGCTGTTGCCGATCAACCCGGCTGTGGCTTCAAACGTCTGCGACAACAGGCCAATGAGGTTGGCGGTCAGGGTTTGCGGGTCGGTCGATGCCTTGGCGAAACGCTGGCAAATGCCTGACAGCAGGGCAGTACGAGGCATCTGATCGTCCAGCAGCTCCATGAAGTAGCCGCCCAACTGTTCGGCGGCCGCATTGGCGGCTTCCCGTTGCGTCGCCGTGCTGAGGGGCGACAGGCAGGCGACGAAGTCCGCGGTCAGCTCACTGATGATGCGCCCCTGCGCTGGTGAAAACCCCAGCAAGGCCGCCACCACGCAAACCGGGCCAAGGAACATCGCCGCTTGCAATCCTTCGGCGCCCGGCGCGATCAATCGGGCCGCGACCAGCGCCTCGACTTCCAGAGGATCGAATAATTGCAGCCCAGGCTCGATGACCGAACGCGGGCAGCGTTGGCGTTCGCCCTCGTTCATCCGCATCAACCGGCCAAACACCTCACCGGCCAGGCTACCGGCAATCGCCTTGGGCACAGGCTCAAGGGCAGGGCGCACGTGACAGTCCGGGTGCGCCAGAACAGCGGCGACGGCGCGAGCGCTGCTGGCCAGCCACAGGTTCAGGCCCGGATGAAAGGTCAGCCCGCCTTCAGCGCGCAACTGCGCGTAGTACGGGTACGGATCGGCATGGGTTGCAGCGATAAGCGGGTCCATGGTCACAGCCTTTGTGGGGGGAAAGTGTTGCTACTATCTCCAGCTCGAACAGGCGTTGATTCGTCCGGGAGCGAAATATGAACGAAGCACACTCAGACATTGGCGTGTCGCAGGTCGCGGCAGCGATCGCGGAGCCAGCCCGCACCAAGATCCTTTGTTCGCTTATGGACGGCCATGCCCGGACCAGCACGGAGCTTGCGGCCATCGCCGAGGTCAGCGCCTCCACCGCCAGCGCCCATCTGGCCAAACTCAAGGACTTGGCGCTGGTGCGGCTGCATGTCCAGGGCCGCCATCGCTATTACAGCCTGGCGGACAAACGGGTGGCCCAGGCCCTGGAAGCCCTGATGGTGATCGGCCAGAACGCAGTGCCCGAGTACCAGTCGCGGACACCCGGCCGCCTGCAGTTCGCCCGCACCTGTTACGACCATATGGCGGGAACCCTGGCCGTATTGCTGCATGACCGGATGATCGAAGCGGGGTGGTTGCAGGAGGTGGGCGAGCAGCTTTACCGGCTGAGCGACAACGGCGAAGCGGTGCTTGAGGGGTTGGGCATCGAGGTCAGGGATCTGGCCATGACACGCCGCCGCTTTGCCTGCCCATGCCTGGACTGGAGCATGCGTCGACCGCATTTGGGCGGGGCGTTGGGGGCCGCGCTGTTGCAGACGGCGATCAGGCGAAAATGGGTGACTCAGGATCTGGACAGTCGCGCCCTGGCCCTGACGGCGTTGGGTCGCAAGGAGATCAGCGCGCGGTTTGGTTTGGTCGTGCCAGCCGAGTCGCCCGTTACGGCAGCCCACACAAAAAATCGCAGCCACCAACAAACCCTGTAGGAGCGGCGGAAGGCTGCGATTTTTGAGGATCAAAAGATCGCAGCCCGCAGCAGCTCCTACAGTTGTTTTCAGCGCAGGGTATACCCGCTATCCACCACCCAATCCTGGCCGATCACGTTACGCGCGCCATTGCCGAGCTGGAACAGAATCACATCGGCAACAGCCCCCGGCTCCAGAAACTGACCGTCGAGCAAACGCTGGTTGACCGTGCTGGCCACGGCGCTCAGCTCTTCGTTCTTGAGACCCAGAGTCGACCAGATGGGTGTCGCGGTCGGGCCTGGGGAAACGGTGTTGATGCGAATGCCGTGGGGCGCCAGCTCTACCGCCAGGGTTCGCGCGTGGTGGATCAGCGCGGCCTTGGAGGCGATGTAGGCGGCCAGGCCCGGGAAAGTCACCTGTGCCAGGAAGGTGCCGATGAACACTACCGAGGCCGACGCCGCCAGATGTCCGCGCAGGCAGGCCAGGGTGTTCAGTGCGCCGGCCCCGTTGACCGCCCATTGCCGGTCGAACGCCGTCAGGTCCAGGCCGTCGGCCAGTTGCGCGATGCCGGCGTTTGGCACCAGGAAACTCACTGGACCCATGGTCGAAGCTTGTTTTGCCAGGCGCTCAAGGTCGGCAGGTTGAGTCACATCACCCGCAACCCACGACAGTTGATTGCCGAAGCGTTCGGCCAATTCCCCCAATCCACCAATCTGACGCGACATCGCCAGCACACGAGCCCCTTGGCCGAGGAGGCGCTCGGTGACGGCCAGGCCAATCCCGGAACTGGCACCAGTGACCACCGCCAGACGATCTTGAAAAGCGTTGTTCATGCAGAGGTTTCCTTTTGGTCAGTAAACTTTTGCAGGTCAAATTCCAAAAAGCGGGCCAAAGTGAGACGCCTTTAAGTACGGGCGTTCCAGGTTGGTTGTAGTTATTTTGACTTGGGTCAAAATTGGTCATTAAGACTTGTGCGCAGTCATAAAGACTCTTAACTGTAGGAGCGAGCATGCTCGCGATGAACGTCAGGACACCGCGGGGCATCAGGCTGCCATCGTTATCGTTGACGACCATCGCGAGCAAGCTCGCTCCTACAGAGGGCGGTGTAGGGCTGTATTTTTTCGGCGCGCTTGAGTAGGGTCGCTGCCCATGAAAGTCATCGGAACAATCCCCATGTCGAACTTCAAGGAAATGGTCCAGCAACTGGACGCCGCCTATCGCCAATGGACAGGCACCGGCCTGCCAACACCCGCCTTTGCAAGCGAAGACGAGCGACTTGAGTGGTTGCACGCCCGGGCGCCTTACGCCTTGCTTGCCCATGGCACGCAGGCCGATCCGGTTTTCTACTATGCCAATGAGCAGGCGTTGGACAGCTTCAAGTACCCACGCGAGCAATTCATCGGCATGCCCTCGCGCTTCAGTGCATCGCCGCTGGACCGCGCCATGCGCCAGACGCTGCTCGAACAGGTCACGGCCAATGGCATCGCCCATGGCTACAGCGGCTATCGGGTCGACAGGGAAGGGCATGCGTTCATGATTCATGAGGGCAAGGTCTGGACGTTGCTTGATCACAATGGCGAGCACCAGGGCCAGGCGGCGCTGTTCTGGCCGGACGCCGAGCGGATCGGGCGGTTGGAGTAATCCGACCGGGGGTAAATGCCCGGGTTGTTTCGTGACGGCAGACGCATTACTGTATATGCAAACAGTACAGGTCCGCCCCATGGAACTCATCGACAAGCTCAGCATTCTCGCCGACGCCGCCAAGTACGACGCTTCCTGCGCCAGCAGTGGTGCGCCCAAGCGCAGTTCCGAGGGCAAGCGGGGACTGGGTTCGACCGATGGCATGGGCATCTGCCACAGCTATACACCGGACGGGCGCTGCGTTTCGCTGCTCAAGGTCCTGCTGACCAATTTCTGCCTCTACGACTGCCAGTACTGCGTCAACCGCCGCTCCAGCGATGTGCCTCGCGCGCGTTTTACGCCGGAAGAGGTGGTGGCGCTGACCCTGGATTTCTACCGGCGCAATTGCGTCAGCGGGCTGTTCCTCAGTTCCGGGATCATCCGCAGCGCCGACTACACCATGGAGCAACTGGTCCGCGTCGCCCGTTTGCTGCGCGAGGAGCATGAGTTTCGTGGCTACATCCACCTCAAGACCATTCCCGAAGCCGATCCGGCTTTGATTGAGGAGGCAGGGCGTTACGCCGACCGCCTGAGCGTCAACATCGAGCTGCCCACCGATGCCAGCCTGCAGACCCTGGCCCCGGAAAAACAGCTGGGCTCGATCAGGCAGGCGATGCGGAACATCTACACCGGCGAGCAAACCGTGCTCAACGAACCCCGGGCGCCCCGATTCGCCCCGGCCGGGCAAAGTACGCAGATGATCGTCGGAGCCGACGACACCGATGACAGCACCATCCTTCATGGCGCGCAGGCGTTCTATGGCAACTTCAAACTGCGCCGGGTCTATTACTCGGCGTTCAGCCCGATTCCCCATAGCCCCAAGAGCGTGCCCCTGGCCGCGCCGCCGCTGATGCGCGAGCACCGGCTGTATCAGGCCGATTTTCTGCTGCGCAGCTACGGCTACTCCGCCGGCGAACTGCTCAAGGGACCGGGGAACCTGGCGTTGGACATCGACCCGAAACTGGCATGGGCGCTGGCCAATCGCGAGGTGTTTCCGCTTGATCTCAATCGCGCCGAGGCATCCCTGATCGCGCGAATCCCCGGTATCGGCCTGCGCACCACCGAGCGTTTGGTGGCATTGCGCCGGGAGCGGCGGATTCGTTATGAGGACCTGGCCCGGATGCGTTGCGTGCTGGCCAAGGCCAAACCCTTCGTGATCACCAGCGATTACCACCCGCAGCAGGCGGAAGTCACCAGCCAGCTGCTTTACCAGCAACTGCGCGACCGGCCTCAGCCGCAACAGATGGGGTTGTGGGGATGATCCACCTCGATTGCGACGACCTGTTCGACAACTGGCGTCAGCAGGCGCGCTGGCTGCTCAGTCACGAGGTCGACCCCAGCCGGGTCAGCTGGGCCAGTGACAGCGTGGCGGATCTGTTTGCCAGTGATGACGCGCCGCCGCAAACCCAGGGGCCGTTCATGGCGCGTGTACCTCGCGCCTTGCTCGATACCCTTGAGCATGCCGCTCAATACCGGGGCGACCAGCGCTGGAGCTTGCTGTATGAAGTGCTCTGGCGGGTCAGTCATGGTGACCGAACAGCAATGCTGGCCGGTGATCGGCTTGGCAGTGAATTAACCAGGAGAATCAAGCAGGTAAAACGTGAAGCTCACCATTTACATGCATTCGTACGTTTTGTGGCGGTGGCCCAGGGGGAGGGTCCGGAATACGTGGCCTGGCACGAACCGGCACACGACATCCTGCGCAGTGCCAGCGAGCATTTCATCGGCCGTATGGGCCGTCACCGCTGGCTGATCGCGACACCCCGCGACGGGGTTTACTACGATGGCGAACAGCTGATTTACCAGCGCCAGTGTCCGCCGCATTGGCAGCAACTGGCGAAAAACGCCGACGATCCCCACAGTGCCATGTGGCTGACCTACTACAGCCATACGTTCAACCCGGCGCGATTGAACCCGAAAGTCATGCAGGGGCATTTGCCGGCGCGGTTCTGGAAAAACCTGCCCGAAGGCGCATTGATTCCCGAGCTGATCACCCAGGCGCGCACCGGCAAACAACAGGACGGCCAAGCCAGCGGGATCAAAGGCAGGACAGGCAAGCGCATCGCCGAGCGCCGCTGATCGCGCCCAACAAAAAGCCCCCCAGTGCCGAGGCAGTGGGGGGCTTCTGTTTGCTGCTGGCGTCAGGTCAAACCTTGACGATCCAGCCCGCTGGCGCTTCGACGTCGCCGGTTTGCACGCCGGTCAGCTCTTTGTAGAGCTTCTGGGTGATCGGGCCGACTTCGGTTTCGCTGTGGAACACGTGCAGGTGGTCTTTGTAGCTGATGCCGCCGATCGGGGTGATCACCGCGGCGGTACCGCAGGCACCGGCTTCCTTGAAGTCCGAGAGCTTGTCGATCAGCACGTCGCCTTCGATCACTTCCATGCCCAGACGGGACTTGGCCAGCTCGATCAGCGACAGACGGGTGATGCCCGGCAATACCGATGGCGATTTCGGGGTCACGAACTTGTCGTCGTGGGTGATGCCGAAGAAGTTGGCCGAACCGACTTCCTCGATTTTCGAGTGAGTCATCGGGTCCAGGTAGATGGCGTCGGCGAAGTGCGCCTTCTTGGCCTGGGAGCCCGGCATCAGGCTGGCGGCGTAGTTGCCGCCGACCTTGGCGGCACCGGTGCCCTGAGGCGCGGCGCGGTCGAAGTCGGAGATGATGAAGTTGTGCGGGGTCAGGCCGCCCTTGAAGTAGGCGCCGACCGGGATGCAGAAGATCGAGAAGATGAATTCCGGCGCGGTACGCACGCCGATGTTGTCACCCACGCCGATCACGAACGGACGCAGGTACAGCGCGCCGCCGGTGCCGTAAGGCGGGATGAAACGCTCGTTGGCGCGAACCACGGCTTTGCAGGCTTCGACGAACTGCTCGGTGTCGACCTGTGGCATCAGCAGGCGACCGCAGCTGCGCTGCATGCGCATCGCGTTCTGGTCGGGACGGAACAGGTTGATCGAGCCGTCCTTGCAACGATAGGCCTTCAGGCCTTCGAAGCATTGCTGACCATAGTGAAGGGCAGTGGAGCCTTCGCTGATGTGCAGCACGTTATCTTCGGTCAGGGTGCCGTTGTCCCACTCGCCATTGCGAAAGTACGACAGATAGCGCTTGTCGGTCTTGATGTAGTCAAAACCCAGCTTGTCCCAATTGATGCTTTCGTTACCCATGACACCCTCTATCACTTAACAACCGTCGAAACGGTACAAGGCTTCTGACGTTTTTTGGATGGGGACAACAATACTTCATTCCGGGCCTGTTTCGCAGCCCGGACTATCGGATGACGGGCAGATAAATCGCATCGGCCTCAAGAAATTGCGAGCAGGCTCGCTCCCACAGGGCAGTGCATTGCAAATGTGGGAGCGAGCCTGCTCGCGATTGCCGCGCTGCGGTTCAGATGTGCAACGCGTGGCCGAGGGCCCGCAACGCCGCTTCCTGCACCGCCTCGCCCAGTGTCGGGTGAGCATGGATGGTGCCGCCGATGTCTTCCAGGCGTGCGCCCATTTCCAGGCTCTGCGCGAACGCGGTAGACAATTCGGAGACCGCGACACCCACCGCCTGCCAGCCGACGATCACATGATTGTCGCGACGGGCGACCACGCGCACGAAGCCGCTTTTGGACTCCAGCGTCATGGCCCGGCCATTGGCGGCGAACGGGAAGCTGGCGACGATGCAGTCCAGACCCGCGGCATTGGCCTCGTCCGGCGTCATCCCGACCACCACCAGTTCCGGATCGGTGAAGCACACGGCGGCGATGGCGGTGGGGTTGAACTCGCGGGATTTGCCGCTGATCAGCTCGGCCACCATTTCGCCCTGGGCCATGGCCCGGTGGGCGAGCATCGGTTCGCCGCTCAGGTCACCGATGGCATAGACGTTGCGCATGCTGGTCTGGCAACGGTTGTCGACCTTGATCGAGGCACCGTTCATCTCCAGGCTCAGCGCTTCGAGGTTCCAGCCTTGGATGTTCGGCTTGCGGCCCACGGCCACCAGCACCTGATCGGTTTCCAGGTTCAGAGTGACGCCTTGCTGGTCCAGCACCTGCAAAGTATTTGAATTGGAATCAAAGCCTTGGACGCTGTGTTTCAAGTAAAGCTTCACGCCGAGCTTGCGCAATTCTTCCTGCACCGGATGGGTAAGTTCGGCGTCGTAGGCCGGCAGGATGCGCTCCTGAGCTTCGACCACGCTGACGTCGGCACCGAGCTTGCGATAGGCAATCCCCAGTTCCAGGCCGATGTAACCACCGCCGACGACGATCAGACGCTTGGGCACGGCAGTCGGCGCCAGGGCTTCGGTGGAGGAGATGATCGGCCCGCCAATCGGCAGCATCGGCAGGTTCACGCTTTTCGAACCGGTGGCCAGCACCAGGTGCTCGCACTGGATGCGGGTATCGCCGACATCGACGGTTTTGCCGTCGACCACCTTGGCCCAGCCCTGAATCACCTGAACCTTGTTCTTTTTCAGCAGCGCGGCGACTCCGGTGGTCAGGCGATCGACAATGCCGTCCTTCCACTCGACGCTCTTGCCGATGTCCAGAGTTGGCGCCGACACGTTGATGCCCAGCGCCGAATGCTGGTTGTGGTGGCGGGTCTGATGAAACTGTTCGGCGACGTGAATCAGCGCCTTGGACGGAATGCAGCCGATGTTCAGGCAGGTACCGCCCAGGGATTCGCCCTCGACCAGAATGGTCGGGATGCCCAGTTGGCCGGCACGGATCGCCGTCACATAACCGCCAGGGCCGCCGCCGATGATCAGCAGTGTGGTGTTCAAAGTTTGCATGCAGCTCTCCACCAGAAATCAGTCCACAAACAAAGTGGCGGGTTGTTCGAGCAGGCCGCGCACGGCCTGGATGAAGAGCGCCGCGTCCATGCCGTCGACCACGCGGTGATCGAACGAACTGGAGAGGTTCATCATCTTGCGGATCACCACCTGGCCTTTGATCACCATCGGCCGTTCGACGATCTTGTTCACCCCCACAATCGCCACTTCCGGCAGGTTCAGCACCGGGGTGCTGACGATGCCGCCCAGCGCGCCGAGGCTGGTCAGGGTAATGGACGAGCCAGACAGCTCATCGCGGCTGGCCTTGCCGTTGCGCGCGGCGGTAGCCAGACGGGAAATCTCCGCAGCGCTGTCCCACAGGCTGCGCGCCTCGGCGTGACGCACCACCGGAACCATCAGGCCGATATCGGCCTGGGTGGCGATGCCCACATGCACCGCGCCGAGACGGGTGATCACCTGGGCTTCGTCGTCGTAGCGGGCGTTGATCTGCGGGAAATCGCGCAGGGCGACGACCAGGGCGCGGACCAGGAACGGCAGCAGGGTCAGCTTGCCGCGGGTCGCGCCGTGTTTTTCGTTCAGGTGCGCACGCAATTCTTCGACAGCGGTGACGTCGATTTCCTCGACATAGCTGAAGTGCGCGGCGCGCTGGGTGGCTTCCTGCATGCGCTGGGCAATCTTGCGGCGCATGCCGATGACCTGAATCTGCTCTTCATCGTTGCGCTGCACATAGGCGCTGCTCACGGACGAAGCATTGGACTGGCCCTGCGCCAGATAGGCATCGAGGTCTTCATGCAGTACGCGACCGGCCGGGCCGGATCCGCGCACGAGACGCAATTGAATACCAAGGTCCAGCGCATGTTTGCGCACGGCCGGGGAGGCCAGCGGACGCTCATCAGCTGTGCGCGCGACCATCGGAGCCTGGCAAACCGGAGTCGGACGCGGGGCAGCCACCGGAGCGGGTTTGCTTTCGACGACCGCATCTACCTTGGGCGCGGCCACTGGCGCTTCTTTAACGGCAGCGGCAGGCGCCGGCTGTTGCGCGGATTCTTTGACGTTACCCGCACCTTCCACTTCGATGCTGATCAGCACGCTGCCGACCGCCATCACTTCACCCGGCTGACCGCCGAGGGCAATCACCTTGCCATGCACCGGCGATGGAATGTCCACCATCGCCTTGTCGGTCATGACATCGGCCAGCACCTGATCTTCGACGACCATGTCGCCAACCTTGACGTGCCATACCGACAGTTCAACTTCTGCAATGCCTTCGCCAATGTCCGGCATTTTAATAACGTGCGTGCCCATTCAGACCTCCATGACCCGTTTCAAAGCCGCGCCCACTCGGGACGGACCGGGGAAATACGCCCACTCTTGCGCGTGCGGGTAGGGGGTGTCCCAACCGGTGACGCGTTCGATCGGCGCTTCCAGGTGATGGAAGCAGTGCTCTTGCACCAATGCGGCCAGTTCGGCGCCGAAACCGCAGGTGCGGGTCGCTTCGTGGACGATCACGCAACGGCCGGTTTTCTTCACCGACTTGGTGATGGTTTCCAGGTCCAGCGGCCACAAGCTGCGCAGGTCGATGACCTCAGCGTCGACACCGCTTTCTTCAGCGGCCACTTGCGACACATAGACGGTGGTGCCGTAGGTCAGGATGGTCACATCCTTGCCCGGGCGGGTGATGGCGGCGACGTCCAGCGGCACGGTGTAGTAACCGTCCGGAACCTGCGCTGCCGGGTGTTTCGACCACGGGGTTACCGGGCGGTCGTGGTGGCCGTCGAACGGGCCGTTATAGAGGCGCTTTGGCTCGAGGAAGATCACCGGATCATCGTTTTCGATGGAGGCGATCAGCAGGCCCTTGGCGTCGTAGGGGTTGGACGGCATGACAGTACGCAGGCCGCAAACCTGGGTGAACATCGCCTCGATGCTCTGGCTGTGAGTCTGGCCGCCGTAGATGCCGCCGCCGCAAGGCATGCGCAGGGTCATCGGCGCGGTGAACTCGCCAGCCGAGCGATAACGCAGGCGCGCGGCTTCGGAGATGATCTGGTCGGAAGCCGGGTAGACGTAGTCGGCGAACTGGATTTCGGCGACCGGACGCAGGCCGTAGGCACCCATGCCCACGGCGACGCCGACGATGCCGCTCTCGGAGATCGGCGCGTCGAACACCCGCGAGGTGCCGTACTTGTTCTGCAGGCCTTCGGTGCAACGGAACACGCCGCCGAAGTAACCGACGTCCTGGCCGAACACCACCACATTGTTGTCGCGCTCAAGCATCACGTCCATGGCCGAGCGCAGGGCCTGGATCATGGTCATGGTGGTCGTGGTCATGGCGGTATCCAGCTGAATATTGTTGTTGTGATCGTTCATGTCAGATCCCCAACTGCTGACGCTGGCGCTTCAAGTGCTCCGGCATCTCTTTATAGACGTCTTCGAACATGGTCGCGGCGCTTGGAATCTGGCCGCCGGCGAGGGTGCCGAACTGCTCGGCCTGCTTCTGCGCGGCGATCACTTCGGCTTCAAGCTCGGCGCTGACGGCGGCGTGTTCCTCTTCGGACCAGTGGCCAACCTTGATCAGGTGCTGCTTGAGACGCGCAATCGGGTCACCCAGCGGGAAGTGGCTCCAGTCGTCGGCGGGACGGTATTTGGACGGATCGTCGGAGGTCGAGTGCGGGCCGGCGCGGTAGGTGACCCATTCGATCATGGTCGGGCCGAGGTTGCGCCGGGCGCGTTCGGCGGCCCAGGCGGAAGCGGCGTAGACCGCGTAGAAATCGTTGCCGTCGACCCGCAGCGAGGCGATGCCGCAACCGACGCCACGACCGGCGAAGGTGGTGGCTTCACCACCGGCAATCGCCTGGAAGGTGGAGATCGCCCACTGGTTGTTCACCACGTTGAGGATCACCGGCGCGCGGTACACGTGGGCGAAGGTCAGGGCCGTGTGGAAGTCGGACTCGGCGGTGGCGCCGTCGCCGATCCAGGCCGAAGCGATTTTCGTGTCGCCCTTGATCGCCGAGGCCATGGCCCAACCGACGCCCTGGACGAATTGGGTGGCGAGGTTGCCGGAAATGGTGAAGAAGCCGGCATCTTTGACCGAATACATGATCGGCAGCTGGCGGCCTTTGAGCGGGTCCTTCTCGTTGGACAGCAACTGGCAGATCAGATCCACCAGCGGTACGTCACGAGCCATCAGGATGCTTTGCTGGCGGTAGGTCGGGAAGCACATGTCATCGATGTTCAGTGCCAGCGCTTGGGCGCTGCCGATGGCTTCTTCGCCGAGGCTCTGCATGTAGAAGGACATTTTCTTCTGGCGCTGGGCGACCACCATGCGGTTGTCGTAGATCCGCGTCTTGAGCATGGCGCGCATGCCTTTACGCAGGATCTCCACCGGCACGTTTTCGGCCCACGGTTCCAGGGCATTGCCCTGATCATCGAGCACGCGAATCAGGCCACGGGCCAGGTCAGCGGTGTCCGAGGGTTCTACGTCGACAGGTGGCTTGCGCACGGTGCCGGCATCGGTCAGGTGCAGGTAGGAGAAGTCGGTTTTACAGCCCGGGCGGCCCGAGGGTTCAGGGACGTGCAGGCGCAGCGGTTCATACGCTTGGGTCATGGCTTCTACGCTCGATCTTGTGAATTTCTTGTAGTGAGCTGACAGATTTCGTTCGATGGAAGAAATCTTGTCCTACAACAATCATAGGCCCGGCCAAGGAGAATATTTCTCTCTGTTTCGTTGCGCTAAAGACTATTTGCAGATAAAAAATCTGCACACGAATAAAAAACAGGTGTTTTTGTCTCATGCGCAAACTTGACCGTACCGATATAGGCATTCTCAACAGCCTTCAGGAGAATGCGCGCATCACCAACGCTGACCTTGCGCGTTCGGTGAACCTGTCGCCGACACCGTGTTTCAACCGGGTCAAGGCGATGGAAGAGCTGGGGGTGATTCGCGAGCAGGTGACGCTGCTGGACGCCGACATGCTGGGGCTGCATGTGAACGTGTTCATCCATGTCAGCCTGGAAAAGCAGGTGGAGAGGGCGCTGCAGCATTTCGAGGAGGCGATTTCCGATCGCCCGGAGGTGATGGAGTGCTACCTGATGGCCGGTGATCCGGACTATCTGATCCGAGTATTGGTGCCGAGCATCCAGTCGCTGGAGCGCTTCATGATGGACTTTCTGACCAAGGTGCCGGGGGTGGCGAATATCCGTTCCAGCTTCGCGCTCAAGCAGGTGCGCTACAAGACGGCGCTGCCGTTGCCGGCGAACGGACTGACCCTCGATATCTGAACGAAACCCCTGTAGCAGCTGACGAGCACCGCGAGGCTGCGTCCGCGATATTCCTGACACCGATGTCATTCAGGTCGATCGCTGACGCAGCCTCGCGGTGCTCGTCAGCTGCTACAAGAGAATCAGAATTGATTCAGGGGGATTTTCAGATAGGTAACGCCGTTGTCTTCCGCCGGCGGCAGGTTCCCCGCCCGCACATTGACCTGAATCGCCGGCAGCAACAGCGTCGGCATGCCCAACCCCGCATCGCGCTGGGTGCGCATCGCAACGAACGCCGCTTCATCGACGCCATCGCGCACATGAATGTTGTTTTTGCGCTGTTCGCCCACGGTGGTCATGCACTGCGGTGCGCGGCCTTCAGGCGGGTAATCGTGGCAGACGTAGAGGCGCACGCTGGCGGGGAAGGCCAGCAGCTTGTGAATCGAGGCATACATCTGGTTGGCATTGCCGCCGGGAAAGTCGCAGCGCGCGGTGCCCACGTCCGGCATGAACAAGGTGTCGCCGATCAGAATCTGCTCACCGTCGATCAGGTAGGCCATGTCCGCCGGGGTATGCCCGGGCACATGCAGGGCGGTGGCCTTGAGGTTGCCGATCATGAACGACTCGTCGGGGGCGAACAGGTGATCGAACTGCGAGCCGTCGATGCAGAATTGCGGCTCCAGGTTGAACAGCGTCTTGAACACGTTCTGCACCTTGCAGATCGACTCGCCGATGGCAATCTTGCCGCCCAGCTCCCGACGCAGGTACGGCGCGGCGGACAAGTGATCGGCGTGGGCGTGGGTTTCCAGTAGCCATTGCACCTGCAGACGGTGCTGGCGCACGAAGGCGATGATCCGGTCGGCCTGCACGGTGGTGGTGCGCCCGGCGGCGGCGTTGTAGTCGAGCACCGGATCGACGATCGCGCATTGCCCGCCATCGGCTTCGTGGATCACGTAACTGTAGGTGGACGAGGCTTCGTCGAAAAAGGCTTCAATCAAGGCAGGCATGGTGACGGTTTCTGTCATGGGCAAGCCAAGAGGGTAGATTCATTTTCCCATTGCTGACCAGTCCCCCTCTCAATTCTGCGTCAATCAAGCCGACACAAGATCCCTGTAGCAGCTGTCGAGCTTGCGAGGCTGCGTTCGGCGGCGCAGCCGTCGCAAAACCTGAGTACGAGGTCAGTCTGAAACACCGCGCCGCCTGATTTCACGACGGCTTCGCCGCCGAACGCAGCCTCGCAAGCTCGACAGCTGCTACATGAAGCGAGTCGTGCAGGAGTGGGTATAAGCATTATCCTGTTACTCAATCGATACCGGGCGTTCCCGGCCTTTGTCATGGATTACGAGCGTTTTATGTTGCTGGCGAGTTTTTTTGGGGTGGTGATGGGGTTGGTGCTGGGCCTGACCGGAGCCGGCGGCGGCATTCTGGCCGTGCCGGCGTTGGTGCTCGGCCTGGGTTGGACCATGACCCATGCGGCGCCGGTCGCGCTGTTCGCAGTGGGCAGTTCGGCTGCGGTCGGTGCAATCGACGGCTTGCGTCATGGCCTGGTGCGCTATCGCGCGGCGATGTTGATCGCGGCGCTGGGCGCGGTGTTTTCACCGGTGGGCATCTACTTTGCCCATCAGCTGCCGGAAAAGGTCCTGATCATCCTGTTCAGCCTGCTGATGGTCATGGTCGCCGCGCGAATGTTGCGCCGCGAGCGCAAGGAAGAGGGCCCCAGCGATCACGGTCACGCCAACTGGGGGCAGAAGAACTGCATGCTCGACCAGCACACCGGACGCTTTTCCTGGACCGCTAAATGCACCGCGACCCTCGCCGCCCTCGGCGCGGTGACCGGCGTGGTCTCGGGATTGCTTGGGGTAGGCGGCGGCTTCCTGATCGTGCCGGCGTTCAAGCAACTGACCGACGTGCAGATGCGTGGGATCATCGCCACCTCGCTGATGGTGATCAGCCTGATCTCGGCCATTGGTGTCATCGGTGCGCTGCATGCCGGGGTGCGCATCGACGGACTCGGAGCATCGTTTATCGCTTCGAGCATCGTCGGCATGATCGTCGGCCGCAAACTCTGCGCCCGGGTGCCGGCGCGGGTGTTGCAGGTGGGGTTTGCCAGCGTCTGCCTGATCGTCGCAGCCTACATGCTGCTGCGCACGGCCCTCTGAACACCACAATCCCCTGTAGGAGCGAGCTTGCTCGCGATGGTCGTCAACGATAACGCTGGGTATCTGACAGCCCGCGGTGCCTGTGCCTCCATCGCGAGCAAGCTCGCTCCTACAAGATTCTTTAGGTGTACGCCCTTGGTGGCTAACCTGGCCGACAACCGGTCTTACATCCTAAATCCCGCGCATCACCGTCCCCTCCAAAGCACCTGAAAACCGCCTCCAAGGCAGCGTATGGCGCCATCCGTCCGCTTTCGATAATCGCCTCCGACACCTCGTCCCCCGTCGCGGAGCGCGCCATGCACAACAATAAGAACTTCACCCACCTTTTTTTACCGGCCTTCATTGCGAGCCTGTCCACCCTTGGCCTGAGTTCCGCCGTCCAGGCGGAGATCATGCTGTACGACAAGGACCAGACCACGTTCTCCACCGATGGCTACATCAATGCCTTCTACGTGAATAGCGATGTCGACCGCGCCGGCGATCAGTTCGACCGCCGCCAGTCGCGGGTAAAGATGGGCTTTCTGCCCAACTATCTGGGCTTCAACATGGGCAAGCAGGTCGATGACCTCAAGCTCGGTGCCCGTGCCTCGTTCTGGGTGACCATCAACGACAGCGAAACCAACGGCACCGACACCGCCATCGACGTACGCCAGTTCTACGGCACCGTGGCCAATCCCGAGTGGGGCGAAGTGCTGATCGGCAAGGATTTCGGCCTGTTCGCCCGCTCTAACATCCTGCTCGATGAGCTGCTGGCCGGTTACGGTCAGGTCAGTGATACCCTGGGGCTGGTGGATGGCGGCGGGGTGTCGTTCGGCAACATTGGCACCGGCTATCCATACCCGTTCCCGACCTCGCAGATCACCTACCGCACCCCGGTGATGGACGGGCTGCGCGTGGCCGTGGGGATCATGGACCCGGTGGACACCAACGATAGCAGCCCGACCGGCAAGGCCTACCAGGAAAACCCGCGCACCGAGAGCGAGATCACCTACCAGTTCGATCTCGCCGGCGCGCAGATCTACAGCTGGGTCAACGGCAGCTACCAGACTTCGGATAACACCGATTCCACCGTCGATACCGTCACGTCCAAAGGCGTCGGCTACGGCGTGCAGGCAAAAATGGGCGGCCTGTCCCTGACCGGGTCGGGTTTCCAGGCCAAGGGCATCAACCCATTCTTCACCAACAACGCCGGCGAGCCGACCCTGCGCAACGTCGACAGCGACGGCTATCTGTTGCAGGGCTCGTACAAACTGGGCAAGAACCGCCTGGCGCTGTCCTACGGCAAGACCAAGGACGATGGCAACGGCGCGGTGGGCAGCGGCGCGGACTATGAGACTCGTGGTATTGCGCTGTTCCATGACGTCAACGACAACCTGAAACTGGTGGCCGAGTACAACCAGTTCGAGATCAACGGCCACGACACCAGTGCACAGAATGAAGACACCGATACCTTTGCGGTGGGGGCGGTGTTGACCTGGTAAGCCACTGCGCCAGCACCACACACATCTTGTAGGAGCGAGGCTTGCCCGCGAAGACGGCGGCACATTGCGCATCAATGTTGCCTGAGATGCCGCCTTCGCGGGCAAGCCTCGCTCCTACAAGGGATTTGCGATTATCTAATCCCATCGAACTGCCCACCCACTACCCAAGTAGCATTCGTCCCGCCCCGCAGCCTTCGTACACTCGTGCCTCATACACACGCACCTGCGGGGGGCGATGATGCAGCAGGTCCATAGCGAAGGTGTCGTCAGCGCCATGTCTCTGGCCACCGATCCGCAACAGGCGGCGCAAGAGCTGGCGCGGCAGTTGTTGCACCCGAACCTGGGCTTCGTGCTGTTCTTCTGTTCCGCCGAATACGACCTGCCGGCGCTGGGCCAGGCTTTGCAGCAGAGCTTCGGTGGCATTCGCCTGGCCGGTTGCACCAGCGCCGGGGAAATCACGCCGCTGGGCTACGGGCGCAATTGCGTCACGGCGATTGGCTTCGACCATCGGCACTTTTCCATCGCCCTGGAACTGATCGATGAAATGGAGCACTTCAGCCTGATCGACGCCCAGCAGATGGTCGAGCGCCTGGTCGGCGGCTGTCGCAGCAACACGCTGGCGCCGATCAAGGGCAACAGCTTCGCCCTGACCCTGCTCGATGGCCTGTCCAGCCGCGAAGAAATGGTGCTCGCTGCCCTGAGCGCGGCACTGGGCGCCATTCCGCATTTTGGTGGCTCGGCCGGTGACGACAACTACCTGACCCATACCCATGTGTATTTCGACGGCGAATTCCACAGCGGCGCGGCGGTGGTGGTACTGGTCAACACCTGGCTGGACTTCGAAGTGTTCACCACCCACCACATGCTGCCCCAGGCCGAGAAGCTGGTGGTCACCGGTGCCGATAGCGCTTCGCGGCGGGTCTTCGAACTCAATGCCGAGCCGGCCGCCGCCGAGTATGCCCGGCACATTGGCGTGCCGGTGGCCGAACTCGACCACCGGATCTTCGCCGCGCACCCCTTGGCCGTGCGAATCAACGAGCAGTACTACGTGCGCGCCATCCAGCAGGTTCACCCGGATCTCAGCCTGAGTTTTTACTGCGCGGTGGAGAACGGCATCGTTCTCACCGCCATGACCCCGGGGCCGCTGCTGCCGAACCTGCAAAGCCTGTTCGACGGTTTGCAGGAGCGGCTTGGCGATTTGTTGCTGACCATCGGCTGCGACTGCTTCTTGCGGCGCCTGGAACTGGAAGACCACGGCAGCCTGGAACAGATCGGCGCGTTTTTGCGCGAGCAGCGGGTGATGGGGTTCAACTCCTACGGAGAACAGTTCAATGGCATGCACATCAACCAGACCTTCACCGGCGTTGCCATTGCAAGGGGCCGGTCTCTCGGAAAACACTGAGCTGCGGGCGCAGATCGACGCCCTGCAGCACGACAACCGGAAGCTGCAACGGATCAACGCGGCGCTGATCGAGCGGATCGAGTCGGGCATCACTCGCGGCAATGATCCCTACGCAGCCTTCCAGCATTCGGTGGTGCTGGCCGAACAGGTGCGCGAACGTACCGACGCGCTGAACCAGGCCATGGCCGAACTCAAGGCCGGCAACCATTTGCTCAGCGAAGCCCGGCTGCGCGCCGAAACCGCTCATCAACACCTGATCGATGCCATCGAGAGCATTTCCGATGCCTTCGTGCTGTTTGACGCCGAACAGCGCATCGTCCTGTTCAACAGCCGGTTCAAGGCGTTCTGGAGCAACAGCCGGGCGCGCATCCACGCCGGCATGCGCCTAGCCGAGGTCAAGCGGCTGATGCTCAACAATGGAATGTTTACCGAGGAGCCTCGCGGGCATGCCGAGGAAAACCTGCTGTACCGATTGCAGGACGGACGCTGGCTGCAGGTCAGCGAACGGCCGACCCAGGAAGGCGGACGGGTGATTCTGTTCACCGACATCACCGACGTCAAACTCAGCGAAACCGTGCGCCGCGAACAGGCACTGGCGCAAAAGTCGCACCTGTTGCAGCGGGCGGTCGACAACCTGTCCCAGGGTGTGGCGATGGTCAATGCCGAGGGCATTCTGGAGTTGTGGAACCGCCGGTTTCTCGAACTCAGCGGTCTGGCGCCGGTGGCCGCGCATCGGCCGTTTGCCGAGGTGATCGCCGACAGCGAATTGACCCTGCTGACCCCGGCCAGTCGTGGCTTCAACGGGCGGCCGGTGCAGGAGTGCGAGCAGCGCCTGCACGATGGCCGGGTCCTGGAAATCCGTACGCATCCGCTGCCCACCGGCGGTTTCGTCAATACCTTCACCGACATCACCGAGCGCTACCAGCACGCCGAGGCCCTGAGCGAAAGCGAACGCTGGATCCGCCTGATCACCGACCACGTGCCGGCGCTGATCGCCTACCTCAATGCCGATCTGGTCTACGAGTTCACCAACAAGGTCTATGAAGAATGGTACTGCTGGCCGCGCGGGGTGATGCTCGGCCAGAGCCTGCGCGAAGTACACAGCGAACAGCATTACCAGCGCCTGGAGTCCTATGTGGCCCGGGCGCTGGCCGGGGAGAGCGTGACGTTCGAATTCGCCGAGACCAACGTCAACAATCAGGAGCGCTACATGTTGCGCTCATACGTGCCCAACCGCCTGGCCAGTGGCGAGGTGGTGGGGATCTTCGTGTTGATCCGCGACATCACCGAACGACGGCGCACTGCCGAGGCCTTGCATCAGGCTTATCAGAATCTTGAATTGCGGGTTCGCGAACGCACGGCAGAATTGACCGACCTCAACCACCAGTTGCTGCGGGAAATCGATGAGCGTCGCCGGGTCGAGTCGCGCCTGTTGGAGGCCAAGCTGGAAGCGGAGCAGGCCAACCTGTCGAAGACCAAGTTCCTTGCCGCCGTCAGTCACGATCTGTTGCAACCGCTGAACGCCGCGCGGCTGTTCACCAGCGCGTTGCTGGAACGGCGCGAGCCCATGTCCAACGAGATTCTGGTGCGCAATGTCAGCAATTCCCTGGAAGACGTGGAGACCCTGCTCGGCACGCTGGTGGATATTTCCAAGCTTGATGCCGGTGTGATCAAGGCCGATATCGCGCCGTTCGCTTTGAGCGAGCTGCTGGAAAACCTCGCCGCCGAATACACACAGGTGGCGCGCAGCGAAGGCCTGCAACTGCATTTCATTGGTTGTTCGGCGCTGGTGCGCAGTGACATTCAATTGCTCGCGCGGATCCTGCGCAATCTGCTGAGCAACGCCATTCGCTACACCTACAGCGGCCGTGTGGTGCTGGGTTGCCGGCGTCATCGCCAGCGCCTGTCGATCGAGGTCTGGGACAGCGGCATGGGCATTGCCGAGGATCGCCTGGAAGAAATTTTCCAGGAGTTCAAGCGTGGTGACGTGCAGCGCCCGGATCAGGATCGCGGTCTGGGCTTGGGGCTGGCGATCGTCGAGAAGATCGCCGGCATTCTCGGGCACCGCATTCAGGTGCGCTCATGGCCGGGCAAGGGTTCGATGTTTTCCGTGGAGGTGCCATTGAGCGCCACCGCTCCCAAACCGTTGCCGAGCCCGCCGATGAGCGAGCCGATGCTGGAGCGGCTGCGCGGCGCGAAGGTCTGGGTGCTGGACAACGATGCCACCATTTGCGCCGGCATGCGCACGTTGCTGGAGGGTTGGGGTTGCCGGGTGGTGACGGCGCTGTCGGAAGAGGACCTGGCGCGGCAGGTGGACAACTACCATGCCGAGGCGCACTTGCTGATCGCCGACTATCACCTGGACAACGACCGCAACGGCATCGACGCCGTAGCCCGGATCAACGCCCGCCGGGCCTGCGCGATCCCGGTGATGATGATCACGGCCAATTACAGCAACGACCTCAAACAGCAGATCCGCGAACTGGGCCATACGCTGATGCACAAACCGGTGCGGCCGATGAAGCTTAAGACCGCCATGAGCCATTTGCTGGGACCCCTGTAGGAGCGAGCATGCTCGCGATGTAGGCACGGACACCGCGGGGTGTCAGGCAGCCAACGTCATCGTTGACGACCATCGCGAGCCTGCTCGCTCCTACAGGGTTTGGGTGTTCACCTTCTCAGATACGACCCGAAATCTATGTCGCCGGCACTCAGAATCGCCTGCACGCGGTTGTGCACGTTGAGCTTGCGCAGGATAGCGGAGACGTGGGCCTTGACCGTGGTTTCGGCGATTTCCAGGGTGTAGGCGATCTGTTTGTTCGATTCACCCTTGGTCATCCGTTCCAGCACCTGCAACTGCTTGCGGGTCAGGGCTTGCAACAGTTCCGGCGGAATGCTCGGCGTGTCGTTCATGCGCCGGTGCGAGCTGCTGTTGCCGGTGCGGATGATGTCCGGTGGCAGGTAGACGTTGCCGTTGAGGATCTGCTGGATCGCGTTGGTCATCTGCGTGCGGGGCGAGGATTTGGTGATGAAGCCCACCGCGCCATAGGTGATGGCTTGCAGGACGATCTGCTTGTCCTGCTCGGCGGAGACGATCACCACCGGAATGGTCGGCGCTTCGTTGCGCAGGTTGATCAGGCCATTGAGCCCGTGCATGCCGGGCATGTTCAGGTCGAGGAGGATCAGGTCCAGGTCATCGTGTTCCTGAGTCAGGGCCAGGGCACTGTCCAGATCGGCGGTTTCCATGACCTCGCTGCCGTCGAAACCATCGCTGATGACGTTGTGTATGGCTTCGCGAAACAGCGGGTGATCATCGGCAATCAGAATTTTGTACATGGCCATTTCACCTCTTTGTTTTGATTATGGTGTGGCAACTACACGCAGGCGTAAAGCTCAGGGGAAGGGCGCGGGGCTGGCGGGTGTGACCGGCAGATTGGCCGCCTGCCAGGCATCCAGGCCGTCGCGATACCAATACAGCGACTTATAGCCGAGGCTGGCCGCACGTTTGACGGCGTTCCAGCTCAACCAGCAGTCGGAGCGGCAGTAAAAAACCAGCGGTTGCCTGAGGTTGCCGCTGGTCAGTTTGTTCAGGTTGTCGGCGAAGTAGGCCTGCCATTGCGGTGTCAGCTCACCGTCGCCGGTATTGGCCAGCCAGTGGCTGCCGGGCAGGTTTTCGTGGGGTTGGTCTTCGATGAAACGGCCTTGCAGCCATTGGCGGCGGTAGACATCGATCAGCAGCGGGCGCGGGGTTTGGTCGAGCAATGCTTGTACGGCGGCGGTGTCGACGATGGTTGCGCCTTGCACCTGGTCGGGTGTGGGGCTGCGGTACAGATCGATGCGATAGCCGTCGGGGGAGAACAGCAGCGATTGTGCGCAGGCGCCAACCAGCCACAGGCTGAGGGATAGCGCGGCGAGGGTGGGACGCAACAGGCGACGTCGGGCACGCGGCATGGGTTTTATCCTTATCGTTATAAGTCCATTACATGCCAGGCGGGGGGCGTTGGGAATGCGACGATAGGCAGGGGAAACCAGTACTAAAGTTGTAATTTCCCAACGCCCTGTGTAGGAGCGAGCAGGCTCGCGATGGAGGCAAAGACACCGCGGGGTGTCAGGCAGCCAACGTTATCGTTGACGACCATCGCGAGCATGCTCGCTCCTACAGTGATTTGGTGTTCGCCGCATAATCTGTGGGTTCAGCTGGATTTGCGCAGCGCCGCATGCTGTGGGTTGAAGGTCAGGACCGCCAGCAGGGCAAAGACCAGCGTCAATCCAGCACACACCGCCAACGCCACTGGGTTGAAGCGCTCATACAGGGCAAACCTCACAAGTTCTACTGCATGGCTGAACGGGTTTACCGCGCAGAGCCAGTACAGCCACTCGCTCGCTTCGCGCATTTTCCAGAGCGGGTAGAGCGCCGATGACAGGAAGAACAGCGGGAAGATCACGAAATTCATCACGCCAGCGAAGTTCTCCAGTTGGCGGATGGCGTTGGACAGCAGCAGCCCCAGGGCACTAAGCATCAAGGCCACCAGCAGCAGGGCGGGCAGAGCGAGCAGCAGGCCGATGGCCGGGGGTTGTACGCCGTAGAGCCAGGCGATTGCGAGGAACGCGTAGACCTGCAGCAGCGAAATCAGCGAGGTGGCCAGCAGTTTGCTGCACAACAGAAAGGTCCGCGGCAGTGGGCTGGTGAGCAGGACGCGCATGCTGCCCATCTCGCGGTCGTAGACCATCGACAGCGAGCCCTGCATGCCGTTGAACAACAGGATCATGCAGGCCAGTCCCGGGATGATGTAGACCTCGTAGGGAATGTAGGTGTCGTAGGGCTCGATGATGGCGATGCCCAGGGCCGCGCGAAAGCCGGCGGCGAACACCAGCAGCCACAGCAACGGCCGGACCAGGGCGCTGAGGAAACGGGTGCGTTGCAGCACGAAGCGTAGCCACTCGCGCAGCACGATGCCGCTGAAACATTGCCAGTAAGCGTTCATCGGGCAGCTCCCGTGGCAGTCAGGCGAGTGAAGGCCGAATCCAGGTCGCCGCCGTGTTCCTGGCTCAGCGCGTCGGCCTGTCCGCTGGCGACCAGTCGGCCCTGATGCAGGATCAGCAGGTCGTCGCTGGGCTGCACTTCATCCAGTAGATGGGTGGTCCAGAGCACGCTGATCCGCTGCTCGCTGCACAGGTTGCGAATGTGCCTGTTGAGCGCCAGGCGGCTGGCCGGGTCGAGACCGGCGCTGGCTTCGTCGAGCAGCAGCAGGCGTGGTTGATGCAGCAGGGCGCGGGCGATTTCCACCCGGCGGCGATGGCCTCCATTGAGCTGGCGCACTCGTTCGCCGCGACGCTCATCCAGGCCTTGCCGGGCGAGTTCCGCATCGACGCGCAGGGTGGTCTCGCGGCAGGACATGCCATGCAGCGCCGCGTGATAACGCAGGTTCTGTTCCACGCTCAAGTCCAGGTCCAGGGTGCTTTGCTGGAACACCACGCCCAATTGCTTGAGCGCCGGGCGCGGTGTGTCGCGCAACGAGCAGCCGCCCACCCGGATATCGCCTTGCTGCAGATCGTAGAGCCGGGTCAGCAGGGCGATCAGCGTTGATTTGCCGGCACCATTGGGCCCCAGCAATGCGGCGAAACGGCCCGGTGCCAGGCTGAAACTCACCTGCCGCAAAGCCTCCCGCAACCCGTAGGCGAAACTCAGGTCGCTGACTTCCAGGGTGTTCATGGCGTCACCACCACGCCCCATGGATAGCGCCCGACCTTCACCGATTTGCTGACCTTGAGGCTGTCGACATCGATCACCGACACATCGCCGCTGACGCCGTTGGTGGCGAGCAGTTGCTTCTGGTCCGGGGTAAACGCCAGTTGCCATACGCGCCGGCCCACCAGCAGGTAATCGAGGATCTCGAAAGTCTTGGCGTCGATCACCGCCACGTGGTTGGCCGGCCCCAGGGCCACGAAGGCGTATTTGCCGTCGGCGCTGAGCTTGATGCCCACCGGCTGCACCTTGTCCGGGTGCACGCCCTTGATCTGGAAGTTCAGCGTCTTGAGCACGTTGCGGTTGGCGACGTCGAGAATTGTCACCGTGCCGCCGATTTCCGCCGAGGCCCACAGTTGCTTGCCATCGTTGCTGAACTCGACGAAACGCGGGCGCTGATCCACCAGCGTACTGTCGGCCAGGGTCTGGGTGCTGGTGTCGATCCAGTGCAGCATGTTGGTGGTTTCGCTGGTGTTGACCGCCCATTTGCCGTCGGGGCTGACGGCCATGCCTTCGGGCTCGACGCCGACGTTGATCTGGCCGAGGACCTTGGAGGTTTCGGTGTCGATCACGGTGACCAGCGCATCGTCTTCGTTGGAGACGTACAGCCAGCGGTTGTTGGGGTGCAGGGCGAATTGCTCGGGGTCCTTGCCCGAGGGCAGTTCCTTGATGATCTTGCGGGTGGCCACGTCCATGACCTGGACCCGGTCCGAGTCGCTGGCGCAGATGTACAGCAGCCTGTTGTCATGGGACAGCAGCAGGCCACGTGGGCGCTGGCCGACGGGCAGGGTGTCGGTGACCTGCAGGGTCTGCATGTCGATCAGGCTCAGGCTGTTGTCCTTTTCGTTGGATACCCAGGCGGTGCTGGCACTGGCGTGTCCGGCGACGAGCAGCAGGGTGAATGAGATCAGGTTGAAGTGAAAACGCGTGGGGTGCATGGCAGTTTCCTTGTTGTAGTTGTTGTGTTCAGGGAAAGCGGCAGCTGACCTCGGGCTTGTCGTAACCCAGGCTGTCCATTTCGTTGAAAGGGTGCAGAAAGCCGTCCTGAGGCGCCGTGCTGACCAGCGCCCGGGGCTGCACGATCGGGATCGGCTGGCGCAGTTGGCCGTTCCATGGGCGGTAGCTGAGCTTGCGGCCCTTGAAACCGTCCAGTGGCAGTTGATCGCCGAGTTCAAGCGCACGGATCGCCATGGGGTCGGTCTGGCGCAGTTTGCTCACGGCGCTGGCGATGCTGCGCACGGCGATCCAGGCGGCGAAGTCGCGGTCGTTCATCCAGCGTCCGGCGAGGGTTTCGAAGCGTTTCTGCAACTGCGCGGCGCCGTAGGTTTCCACGGTCTTGTGCCAGCCGGTCGGAGTCAGGCCCTGAGTGCCTGCGACCGGGCGCGGGTACCAGGTCTGGTAGGGCACGTACTCGCCAAAGTCGCCACGCTCGTCGGCCACCAGCACCACATCGTATTCGGCAGTCTGGGTGAACAGCGGCATGTCGGCCTGGGCGCTGCGTCGTTGATCGTTATCGAAGGTCCAGGGTTTCTCCGCCACCAGTTGCAAGCCAAAGCGCTTGGCCGCGCGGCGCAGAGCGGCGGCGTAGGCCTGGTCGTCGACGGTGGGGCCGACGATCAGCAGCGCCCGTTGCCATTTGCGCACCACCAGGAACTGCGCCAGCGCATCGGCCAGCATCGCCCGGCTCGGCAGGCTGTGCAGCACGTTGGGCAGGCAATCGGTGGTCCGCAGGCTGTCATCGGGGCTGCCGGCATTGAACAGCAGGCTGTCGGGCAGTGCCGCACTGAGCTGGCGCAGGCTGCTGGCGGGGGCGTTCACCACGAACAGGCGCAGGCCTTGCGCATGCTGGGCTTGCGCCGCTGCGAGCAAGGCTTCGGGACTGTCGACGCTGGCGCTTTCCAGGCTGTAACCGTGATTGAGAAAACGCCCGGTGCTGTTGCTGTCGGTGATCGCCAGTTCTGCACCGCGCAGGCCGGCGTCGACGGGTTCTGGAATGACGTTGGACAGCAACGGGCCGGGGTCAGGGCGATAACCCAGATAACCGATCCGCACCTGCAAGGGCGCATCCGCCGCCTGACTTCGAGTCGCCAGCCCGGCGGCGCAGACGATTGCCAGCAGATAGATCAGGGCGTAAGGGGCAAGCTGGCGCATAGGGCTCTCCATTACAGGTAGCGCCAGCATAGGAAGCTCGTGACGGGGTGGAAATATGCAGAAAGTACCGACCGGGCAGTACCAAGGTAGTAGCCGCGCGCGGGCGGTTCGGTCTTAGCATGGGAACCCTCACCCAAACCCGCAGCCGTGACTCTGGAGGGAACTGGCCATGCGCATCGTCAAGACATTGCTGCTGCCATTGCTGCTGATCCTGACTCTGATTGGCGTCGACCGGCTGCACGGGCCGCGCGCGGTTCCGCCCCCGGTCATGCCCTCGACACCGGGGCACTAGCGATGTCGGCCCTGTGGCGGATCAACCTGTGGGTGGGCGGCTTTTTCGCCGTGGTCACTCTTGCCTGCATGTGCGTGTTGCTGCACCAGGCGCTGGCGGACGTGGAACGTGAGATGCAATCGGCCGAAGCGGTGGTCGAGTACCTGAGCGAAACCGCCGCTCGTGATCCTGTCAGCCTGCAACCGCGCCTCACCCGCAGCCTGCGCCATGTGCGTGTGCTCTGGATGGAACCTGGGGCAGTGATGCCCTCGCCGATGCAGGATGGGTTCGAGGGGTGGCTCGCAGATCTGCTGTTCGCCGACGTCATACACCGCGTCAGAGTAGTGGACCTGGCGGACGGTCGACGGGTGCAGATCGCCGTGGATCCTCGGGATGAAATCGACGAAGTCCGAGATTCCCTGCAACAGTTGCTGAGCCTGTGCGCGCTGGCACTGATCGTCAGCCTGCTGACCATTCGCTGGGCGGTGCGACGAGGAATGGGCCTGCTCGATGAACTGCTGCGGGCTTTGCAGCAGGTCAGCGCCGGCCAGCTCAAGGTGCGTCTGCCCACACAAGGAGCACCGGAAGCGCGGCAACTGGGGCTGCATTTCAATCGAATGACCGCCGCGCTGGAGCAGGCCGGTGCCGACAACGCCCGTCTGACTCAGGCCTTGCTGGCCGTTCAGGAGCGCGAGCGCACCGAACTGGCCCAGACGCTGCACGATGACCTTGGTCAATATCTGGCCGGGATTCGCGCGCAGGCGTGTCTGTTACGCCTGGTCGCTGAGCGCCCGGAAGCAGTGGAGCGCACGGTGCGCGATCTGGAGCACAACTGCGAGCACCTGCAACAAGGCTTCCGGGCGCTGGTGCAGAACCTATATCCGGTGGTGCTGCAGCATTTGCCGCTGGACGAGGCGTTCGCCTTGCTGGTGGAACAATGGCAGGCACGCCAGGGCATCGAGTGCCAGTTGCGCTTGAGTGAGCGGCTGCCAACGCTGTCGGCGTCGCACAAGACCCATCTGTATCGCCTGCTACAGGAGGCCCTGACCAATATCGCCCGGCACGCCGATGCCAGCCGGGTGCGGGTTCGTCTGCAACACCACGGTGCACAGTTGCGTCTGCTGGTGCGCGATAACGGTCGCGGAGGTACGCCCCGGCAGCGCCCCGGCGTGGGTCTTTATTCAATGCGCGAACGCGCCCGCAGCCTGGGAGGCGAATTGCGTGTGATCAGTCATCCCGGCGCCGGTTGGGCGCTGACCTTGAGCATGCCTTTGGAGGTGTCATGAATATTCTGCTGGTCGATGATCATGCAGTGGTCCGTCAGGGGTATGCGAGTCTGTTGCGGGCAATGTTGCCTGCGATGGAGGTACGGGAGGCGGCAACGGGTGAGGAGGCGCTGACCCGCGTGCAGGAAAGCGTGCCGCATCTGGTGATCATGGATTTCGGACTGCCCGGCATCAGTGGCCTGGAAACCACCCGGCGTCTGCGCCAGCGTTTGCCGCAACTACGGGTGCTGTTTTTCAGCATGCACGATGAGCTGCCGCTGGTGCGACAGGCACTGGATGCCGGGGCGATGGGTTATCTGACCAAGAACTCGGCGCCCGAGGTACTGATCGAAGCAGTGCGGCGGGTCCTCGCCGGACATGCCTACATCGAGCAACCACTGGCCACGCAGCTGGCGTGCCGCGCACAGCGGGGCACGAGTGACCCGCGACTGCACAGCATGACCCAGCGCGAGCTGGAAATTTTCGTCATGTTGGCCAAAGGCACCCCCGCGCGGCAAATCGCCGAGCAGCTGAGCATCAGCAGCAAGACCGTCTCCAACCATCTGACGCTGCTCAAAAACAAACTGCAGGTCAGCTCACATGCCGAGCTGGTGCATCTGGGGATTGATATGGGCGTGGTGCGCAAGGCGGGGTGACTGAAAACCAGAGCCCTGTAGGAGCGAGCATGCTCGCGATGGACGTCAACGATAACGCTGGGTGCCTGACACCCCGCGGTGTTCTTGCGTTCATCGCGAGCATGCTCGCTCCTACAGGGGCTTCATTGTGTCCAGTCCTGCGGACATCCATTGCAGCCTTCCATGTTCGCGTCCTGAAAATTCGCATAATGCTGGCGAGTGCCGTTGAGGTTGGCGTGTTCCAGATTGCTTTCGCCCAGCTTGGCTTCCTGCAGGTTGGCGTCGCTCAGGTTGGCGTCCTTGAGGTCGGCCTTGCTCAGCCAGGTCATTTCCAGATCGGCGGCGTGCAGGTTGGTGTTGTGCAGTTTCGCTCCCGAGAGCCGGGCGAATTGCAGATACGCGGCGCTGAGGTTGGCGTTCTGGAACTGCGCGCCCTGGGCAAATAGTCCCCAACCCTGGATCGCCATCAGATTGGCCGAGGTAAAGTCGGCCAGTCGGACATTGCTTTGCTGCAGGCTGGCGCGGGTAAGGTTCGCCCCTTGCAGGTGGGCTTTTTCCAGGTTGGCCAGGTCGAGTCGGGCATGACGCAGATCGGCGTCGCGCAGATCGGCGCCGCTGAGGTTCATGTTTCGCATGTCCTGATTGCTGAGGTTGGCGCCCTTGAGGTTGGCGCCGGGGCACTGGCTGTGTTCGGCGATGGTGCAGCCGTTGATGATCAGGGGGCCTTCATCGTCATCGGCATGCACCGTGGCAATGCTCAACAGAAGCATAAGGGACAGGTATTTCATGGCAATGTCTCCGGACGAGCCCATCTCCTGTAGGAGCGAGCATGCTCGCGATGGAGGCGCAGACACCGCGGGTTGTCAGGCAGTCCACGTTATCGTTGACGACCATCGCGAGCATGCTCGCTTCTACAGGGACGGCGGGTTAGGGGTTATCTTTGCGCCGTCTTGTTATCCCAACTCGGAATCTTGAACACCCAGAACGACCCGCCCTGTGCCACCGGCTTGGTCAGCTCGGCCATGTCGCCGCCCCATAACGGCACTGCGCCGCCGTAGCCGACTGTCACGCCGATGTACTGCTCGCCGTCCTGTTCCCAGGTGATCGGTGGCGAGACGATGCCGCTGCCGGTCTGGAATTTCCACAGTTCCTTGCCGGTTTTTGCATCGAAGGCCTTGAAGAAACCGTCGCCTGTGCCGGTGAACACCAGGTTGCCTTTGGTCGCCAATACCCCGGCCCACAGCGGCAGATGTTCCTTGTGTTCCCACACCAGCTTGCCGGTGGTGGGGTTCATCGCCCGCAGCGTGCCGACGTGATCTTCGTACATGCGCTTGATGCGAAAGCCCATTCCCAGGTAGGCCGAGCCTTTTTTGTAGTTGACCTCTTCGGTCCAGTATTCCTCTTTCCACTGATTGCCCGGAATGTAAAACAACCCGGTGTCCTGGCTGTAGGCCATGGGGTTCCAGTTCTTGCCACCGAGGAAGGGTGGCGACACTTCCACCGGTTTGCCCTTGGTTTCCCCCGGCAACGGCTTGGCCGGACGCTGGCCTGCGTTCTCCACCGGTCGGCCTGTCTTGAGGTCAATGTGGCTGGCCCAGGTGATGTTGTCGACGAAGGGAAAAGCGTTCTGCAGTTTGCCGTTGTTGCGGTCCACCACGTAGAAGAAACCGTTACGGTCGGCGTGACCGGTGGCCTTGACCGTCTTGCCATCCTTGTCCTTGAAATCGAACAGCACCAGCTCGTTGTTACCGGAGAAGTCCCAGGCGTCGTTCGGCGTGTGCTGATAGAACCATTTCACTTCGCCGGTGCTTGGGTCGACGCCGACCTGGCCGGAAGTGTAAAGGCTGTCAAAGTCGTGTGGGTTGCCATCCTTGGAGGTGCGCGCCCAGGTGTTCCATGGGCCTGGATTGCCGGCGCCGACGATGATGGTGTTGGTTTCGGCATCGAAACTCGCGCTCTGCCAGGGCGCACCGCCACCGTGGCTCCAGGCCTCGACTTTGCCGGTTTCCGTAGTCGGGTCGTTCGGCCAGGACGGCGCCTTGACGTCGCCGGTCGGGGTGCTGTCCTTGCCATTGAGACGGCCCATGTGACCCTCGACGAAAGGCCGCATCCAGACTTCTTCGCCCGTGTCGGGATCGCGGGCGAAGAGCTGCCCGACTACACCGAACTCGTCGCCGGAGCTGCCGTGGATCAGCAGCACCTTGCCGCTGGTCTTGTCCTTGATCAACACCGGCGCGCCGGTCATGGTGTAGCCGGCTGCGTGGTCGCCGAATTTCTTGTTCCACACCACCTTGCCCGTGTTCTTGTCCAGGGCGATCAGCCGCGCATCGAGAGTGCCGAAGTAGATTTTGTCGCCGAAGATCGCGGCGCCGCGGTTGACCACGTCGCAGCACGGACGAATGTTGTCCGGCAGGCGATGGTTGTAAGTCCACAGACGTTTGCCGGTCTTGGCGTCCAGAGCGAACACTCGCGAATACGACCCGGTGACGTACACCACACCGTCACTGACGATGGCCTGGGATTCCTGGCCGCGCTGCTTTTCGTCCCCGAAGGAGTAGGACCAGGCAGGGGTCAACTTGAACACGTTCTTGTCGTTGACCTGATTCAGCGGACTCCAGCGCTGGGCGTTGGTGCCCATGCCGTATTGCAGCACGTCTTTGGTGGTCAGGTGATCGTTGGCGATGTCTTCCCAACTCACGTTGCGCGGGGCCGGAGCGTTTGCTGCGTACCCCGCGGCGCTCAGCGCCAGGCTGCCGACCAGCACAAAGGCCTGGACGGCCGCGGTCAGGGGGGAAAGGGCGGGTAGCGATCTTATTGTCATGGTTGCAGTTCCCAGTGGAGGTTTTGGCCTGCACAGGGTGGCGGTGCGGGGCGGTAGACGGATACGGAAAAAGTCCCGCCGTCGCCGGGAAAACTTCCCATCGAACACCTGATTTGGGCGTCCCTCAAACGCCTTACTACCAAGGGACTAGATGCTGGCCACCAAAGCAGCATGGGGCCCGCCCGACAGGCTTCCTAAGATGGCTGCCATAGCCTCTGCAAAGAGGTTTTGCGTGCAACCTGAGGGCATAACAATGACAACGAAACGCAACGCCTTGCTCGTCACCGGCCTGTTGGCCGGTCTTCTCAGTGCCGGTTCCGTGTGGGCCCACGGCAATGTGGTGCCGCAGGCCGTCGCCACCCAGGGCCTGACCCCGATCAAGGATGCCGGCGTGAAACTCAATGCCGATGGCTGGGCCGAAGTGAATCCCTATCGCACCACGCCGGAACACGACAAGGCGGTGGAGATCGGCGCGTCGGCCTACAACCAGAACTGCGCGGCCTGCCATGGCCTGGAAGCCAAGTCCGGCGGTATAGCTCCCGACCTGCGCATGCTCGACGCTGGCGATGCCGGTGATGAATGGTTCGTCGAGCGGGTACGCAATGGTGCGGTGCGCGACGGTCGGGTGTACATGCCGAAAATGGCCGACTACCTGAGCCAGGAAGCCCTGTGGGCGGTACGCACTTATCTGGACACCGTGCACGTCGAGGAATGATCCCATGCGCCTGCTTGCGATGTTGGTCGGCGCTGTGTGGCTGTGCTGCCAGTCGGTGCAGGCGCAGGTGCGCAACTACGATGAAATGATCGCCGCCGGAGAGCTGAAGGTGGCGGTGTACAAGGATTTCGCGCCCTACAGCTTCGAACAGGGCGGTCAGCCCAAGGGTGTTGACGTCGAACTGGCCCAGGCCCTGGCCAAGGCAATGGGTGTGCGCCTGACGCTGATCTGGGCGCCGCCCGGTGAAAAGCTCGACGACGACCTGCGCGACTACATCTGGCGCGCCAGTGCGTTGCACAACCAGCAACTGGCCGACCTGATGATGCGCGTGCCTTACGACCGCGATTACGCGCAAAAGCGCAACGAATTCGGCGAACTGGAAAACGGCCATGTGGTGATGTTCGGCCCCTACCAGAACGAACAATGGCAGGTCGCCTACGACCGTCGTCGACTGGACAAGGTTGCCAGTGTCGCGGTGTTTGAGCAGCACCCGATCGGCGTCGAGGTCGACAGCGTGCCGTCGTTCTACCTCACTTCGGTGTTCAACGGCATGCTCGCCGGCAAGACCCATCACTATCCGGGCGTGTCCCAGGCCTTTGCCGCGATGAAGGCCGGGGAGGTCGACGCGGTCATGGCCATACGCGGTGAAATTGACTGGCAGGTGCACGAAGCCGCCGACCCGCAATTGGCGCTGGCGGAGAACGCCTATCCGAACATGGGCAAGCAGCTCTGGGAAATCGGCATGGCGGTGCACGAAAGCAACCGGCAACTGGCGTATGCGGTGGAAGAGGCGCTGGAAGGACTGATTCGCGAAGGTTCGGTGAAGACCATCTATGGCCATTACGGCCTGCGGTATGACGTGCCCGAGATGTATCAATAGGAGTGGCTGATGAAATGGCAAAGGATTTGTCTGC
Source organism: Pseudomonas sp. REP124 (assembly GCF_020164475.1). GTDB lineage: Bacteria > Pseudomonadota > Gammaproteobacteria > Pseudomonadales > Pseudomonadaceae > Aquipseudomonas. The sequence continues at coordinate 32,281 of NZ_JAIQWX010000029.1, forward strand.
TGGCGTGCTGCCTGAATCTGACGGCGCAGGCCGCCGTCGATCCAGGCAAGGACCCGGTGCCGTCGGTGATGTGGAGCTTCTATCACAAGCAGATCCTCGCAGATGCGCCGTTCGTGTTCGATGATCGGGTCAAGCTGTTGGCGCCACCGTTCGCTGAAGACGCACGGCAGGTCCCGCTGGAAATCGATGCCCGGGCATTCAAGGGCGATGTAGTGACCATCCTTGCCTGGGCCGAGCTCAACCCCTTGCCGAAAATCGTCGATTTCCAGCCGGTAAATGGACTGTTGCCCTGGCTGTCGATCCGCATTCGAGTCGAGCAGGCTACGCCCCTGCGCGCGGCCGTACTGACGCGCGATGGACTGTGGCATGTCGGTTCGACCCTGATCGACGCAGCGGGAGGTGGCTGCACTGCACCAAGCGTGGTTCGCACCGAGCCGGGTTGGGAGGAGCGCATCGGTCAAGTGCTGGGCGGGCGTTACCCGCGCCGGGACTTCAGTCGCCTGCGGGTGCAGGTGGCGCATCCGATGGACAACGGCATGGTCAGCGGCATTCCGGAGTTTTACATCAATCATGCCGAACTGCGGGACAGCCAGAATCAACTGCTTGCCCGCCTCGAACTGTTTCCCGCTGTCAGCGAAAACCCCAGCCTGGGCTTTGATCTGGAGGGGGCAGGGCAGACACGTCTGCTGTTGCGCGATAGTGGCGGCAACCTGTTCGATGCGTTAATTCCCTGAGCCAAAGGAGCACTCATGCGCTGGATGCTGCTGTTGTTCATCGGCCTGAGCCTGCACGCCACGGCCGATCTCCAATACTCGCTCAAGCCCCGGCAGATCGCCCAGGACACCTGGCTGCTGGAAGGCAGCACCGATAATTTCGCCAGGGACAACGGCGGCAACATCGTCAACACCGCGTTCATCGTTACCGAGCGTGGCGTGGTGGTGATCGATACCGGCCCTTCGAAGCGTTACGGCGAGGCCATGCGCCTGGCCATCGCCGGGGTAACCGACAAGCCGGTGATCGAGGTCCTGCTGACCCATCATCACCCTGACCATGTGCTGGGCAATCAGGCCTTCGGCGATGTGCCGATCGGCGCGCTGGCCGGTACCACCGAGCTGCTGCAAAAGCAGGGTGATGCGATGGCCGAGAACATGTATCGGCTGGTCGGCGACTGGATGCGCGGCACCGAGGTGGTGTTGCCGACCCGCACGCTGACCCCGGGCGTGAAAAGTTTTGGGAATCATGATCTGCGCCTGCTAGGTCTGGGTGGGCATACGGGTGCTGATCTGGCTATTCTCGACCAGCAAACCGGCGTGCTATTCGCCGGGGACCTGGTGTTTTATAAACGGGCGCTGACCACGCCCAACAGTCCCGGCCTGTCGGTGTGGCTGGCGGACATTGCCACCCTGCAAGGCTTGCCCTGGACGATGATCGTGCCCGGTCACGGGCCTGTCGCCAGCGATCCGCTGCCCTTCGTGCAGATGCGCGATTACCTGGGGTGGCTCGACCAGCTGATGCGCGACGGCGCCGCCAATGGCAGCGACATGGCCGAGATGATCCGCAGCCCCATCCCCGAACGATTCGCCGGAATCAGCCTGAGCCGGTATGAGTTGATTCGCAGTGTCAGCCATCTGTATCCGCGGTATGAGCGGGCGCGGATGACGCGGGTCGACAGTAGCGCGACCCCATGATCACCACCCGCTCCCACAGGGGATTTGGAAATCCATCCCCCAGCCCAATACCAAGGAACTAGAAATCTCCACACTGCGGCCAATTGTTGTCCCGACGCCTGCGCTCAAGAATCTGCATCAACCCGGGAAAATTTCCCGGAAATAAAACAAAAACCGCAGAGGAAGCCGTCATGACTCAACCCGCACGTCGCCAGCCCTTCGTCCTGAGCCTGTTGCTCAGTGCCATGCTGTTGTCCGGCCAGGCAATGGCCGGGGTTTCCGACCAGGACATTCTCCAGGACCCGAAGAACCCCGAGCAGATCGTGACCAACGGTCTGGGCGTTCAGGGTCAGCGCTACAGCCCGCTGGACATTCTCAACGTCGACAACGTCAAGGAACTGCGCCCGGCGTGGGCGTTCTCGTTCGGCGGCGAAAAGCAGCGCGGCCAGCAGGCGCAACCGATGGTCAAGGATGGCGTGATGTACATGACCGGTTCCTACTCGCGGGTGTTCGCGGTGGATGCGCGCACCGGCAAGAAGCTCTGGCAATACGATGCGCGCCTGCCGGATGACATTCGCCCTTGCTGCGACGTGATCAACCGTGGCGTGGCGCTGTATGGCGACCTGGTGATCTTCGGCACCCTCGACGCCAAGCTGGTTGCGCTGAACAAGGACACCGGCAAGGTGGTCTGGAGCAAGAAAGTCGCCGACCACAAGGAAGGCTACTCGATCAGCGCCGCGCCGCTGGTGATCAACGGCAAGCTGATCACCGGCGTCGCCGGTGGCGAGTTCGGCGTGGTGGGCAAGATCGAGGCCTACGATCCGAAAAACGGCGATCTGTTGTGGACCCGCCCGACCGTCGAAGGCCACATGGGTTATGTCTACAAGGACGGCAAGGCGGTCGAGAACGGTATCTCCGGCGGCGAAGCGGGCAAGACCTGGCCGGGCGATCTGTGGAAGACCGGCGGCGCGGCGCCGTGGCTGGGCGGTTACTACGATCCGGAAACCAACCTGCTGCTGTTCGGCACCGGCAACCCGGCGCCGTGGAATTCGCACCTGCGTCCAGGGGACAACCTCTATTCCTCGTCGCGCCTGGCGCTCAACCCGGACGACGGCACCATCAAATGGCATTTCCAGAGCACGCCTCATGACGGCTGGGACTTCGACGGAGTGAACGAGTTGGTGTCGTTCAACTACAGCGAAGGCGGCAAGGAAATAAAGGCGGCGGCCACCGCCGACCGCAATGGTTTCTTCTACGTGCTGGACCGCACCAACGGCAAATTCATCCGCGGCTTCCCGTTCGTGGACAAGATCACCTGGGCCACCGGCCTGGATAAGGACGGCCGGCCGATCTACAACGACGCCAGCCGCCCCGGCGCGCCAGGGGCCGAAGCTCACGGCACTTCTGTATTCGTCGCGCCGGCATTTCTCGGTGCGAAAAACTGGATGCCGATGGCCTACAACAGGGACACCGGGCTGTTCTACGTGCCGTCCAACGAGTGGGGCATGGACATTTGGAACGAGGGCATCGCCTACAAAAAAGGCGCGGCGTTCCTCGGTGCCGGGTTCACCATCAAGCCGTTGAACGAAGATTACATCGGCGTATTGCGTGCCATTGATCCGAAAACCGGCAAGGAAGTCTGGCGCCACAAGAACTTCGCGCCGCTGTGGGGCGGGGTGCTGACCACCAAGGGCAACCTGGTGTTCACCGGTACGCCAGAAGGTTTCCTGCAGGCATTCAATGCCAAGACCGGCGAAAAGGTCTGGGAGTTCCAGACTGGCTCCGGCGTACTGGGCTCGCCCGTGACCTGGGAAATGGACGGCGAACAGTACGTCTCGGTGCTGTCCGGCTGGGGTGGCGCGGTGCCGCTGTGGGGCGGCGAAGTGGCCAAACGCGTGAAGGACTTCAACCAGGGCGGCATGCTCTGGACCTTCAAATTGCCGAAGGAGTTGGTGGCCAAGCACTGACCACACCCAAGTGATCGTTCCCACGCTCCGCGTGGGAATGCCTCAACGGACGCTCCGCGTTCGGCCTTTGGGACGCAGAGCGTCCCGGGCTGCATTCCCACGCGGAGCGTGGGAACGATCACCACAGGGGCTGCGTGAATCTAATACCAAATAACGAGAGCCCCTCCTGCCAACGATGCATTCGTCTGGCGCGCGGGGCTCTCTAGTATCGGGTCATCGCCTGTCGCCACGGCAGGCATCGACCCAGACAGAGGCCTCATCATGATCTACGCCCAACCCGGAACACCCGGTGCCGTCGTTTCCTTCAAACCGCGCTACGGCAATTTCATCGGTGGCGAATTCGTCGCGCCAGTCAATGGCGAGTACTTCACCAACAGCTCGCCGGTCAACGGTGAGGTGATTGCCGAATTCCCGCGCTCCAGCGCCGCCGACATCGACAAGGCCCTCGACGCCGCCCATGCCGCCGCCGATGCCTGGGGCAAGACCTCGGCCCAGGACCGTTCGCTGGTCCTGCTGAAAATCGCCGACCGCATCGAACAGAACCTGGAAATTCTCGCCGTCACCGAAACCTGGGACAACGGCAAGGCCGTGCGCGAAACCCTTAACGCCGACGTGCCGCTGGCCGCTGACCACTTCCGCTATTTCGCCGGTTGCATCCGCGCCCAGGAAGGCGGCGCGGCCGAGATCAACGAACTGACCACCGCCTACCACTTCCACGAACCGCTGGGTGTGGTCGGGCAGATCATTCCGTGGAATTTCCCGCTGCTGATGGCGGCCTGGAAACTCGCCCCGGCCCTGGCCGCCGGCAACTGCATCGTGCTCAAGCCGGCGGAGCAGACGCCGCTGTCGATCATGGTCTTCGCCGAGCTGATCGCCGACCTGCTGCCGGCCGGCGTGCTCAACATCGTCCAGGGCTTCGGTCGCGAAGCCGGCGAGGCGCTGGCCACCAGCAAGCGCATCGCCAAGATCGCCTTCACCGGTTCCACCCCGGTCGGCGCGCACATCCTGCATTGCGCCGCCGAGAACATCATCCCGAGCACCGTCGAGCTGGGCGGCAAGTCGCCGAACATCTTCTTCGAAGACATCATGCAGGCCGAGCCCGCATTCATCGAGAAAGCCGCCGAAGGCCTGGTGCTGGCGTTCTTCAACCAGGGCGAAGTCTGCACCTGTCCGTCCCGGGCCCTGGTGCAAGAATCGATCTACGAACCTTTCATGGCCGAGGTCATGAAGAAGGTCGTCAAGATCAAGCGCGGCAACCCGCTGGACACCGAGACCATGGTCGGCGCCCAGGCCTCCGAGCAGCAATACGACAAGATCCTCTCGTACCTGAGCATCGCCCAGGAGGAGGGCGCCCAGCTGCTTACTGGCGGCGCGGCCGAGCGTCTGGAGGGCGATCTGTCCAGCGGCTACTACATCCAGCCAACGCTGCTCAAGGGCACCAACAAGATGCGCGTGTTCCAGGAAGAGATTTTCGGCCCTGTGGTGGGCGTCACCACCTTCAAGGACGAAGCCGAAGCCCTCGCGATCGCCAACGACACCGAATTCGGTCTCGGTGCGGGCCTCTGGACCCGCGACATCAACCGCGCCTACCGCATGGGCCGGGCGATCAAGGCCGGGCGGGTGTGGACCAACTGCTACCACCTGTACCCGGCTCATGCCGCGTTCGGTGGTTACAAGAAGTCCGGCGTCGGCAGGGAGAACCACAAGATGATGCTCGATCACTACCAGCAGACCAAGAACCTGCTGGTGAGCTATGACATTAATCCGTTGGGGTTCTTCTGATTCATTAAATACGCCGCATACCCTGTGGGAGCGGGCTTGCCCGCGATGACGGTCTGACAGTCGACATCAATGTTGAATGTTCCGGCCTCATCGCGGGCAAGCCCGCTCCCACAGGTCTTTTGTGTTTCTCACCCCCTACCAACGCACCCCCAAGCCTCCTTCGAAAGTAGCATTCGGCTGCCCGACACCCCGTGCATTAATGGCACTACCGGAATCACCCGGCACAAGAAGAGGAATGACCCATGTGGACTAAACCCGCGTTTACCGATCTGCGCATTGGCTTCGAAGTGACGATGTATTTCGCCAACCGTTGATTGTTCACCCGGCCAGCCGCCGCGTTGGCCGGGTCTGCCTTCTGGAGCATTGCTCATGCACATCCGGGTTCTGGGTTCCGCCGCTGGTGGCGGTTTTCCGCAGTGGAACTGCAATTGTCGGCAATGTGCCGGAGTACGCAACGGCAGCCTGCGCGCGCAGCGGCGCACGCAGTCGTCGATTGCTCTGAGCGACGACGGAGTGGACTGGGTGCTGTGCAACGCTTCGCCGGACATCCGCGCGCAACTCGAGAGCTTCCCGCCATTGCAACCGGCGCGCCGCCTGCGTGACAGCGCCATCGCCGGCGTGGTGCTGATGGACAGCCAGATCGACCATTGCACCGGCCTGCTGAGCCTGCGCGAAGGCTGCCCGCATAACGTCTGGTGCACCGAACGGGTTCACCAGGACCTCAGCACCGGCTTTGCGCTGTTCACCATGCTCAGTCACTGGAACGGCGGATTGCAGTGGCAACCTGTGCGTCTCAATCGCGAACCGTTCCGTATTCCGGCCTGCTACCACCTCAGGTTTTGTGCCATTCCGTTGATCAGCAACGCACCGCCGTATTCACCCAATCGTGGCAATCCGCAGCCAGGGGACAACATCGGCCTGTTCATCGAGGACCAGCGCAGCGGCGCCTCGCTGTTCTACGCGCCGGGGCTGGGGCAGGTCGACGACGAAGTGCTGGACTGGATGCAGCGCGCCGATTGCCTGCTGCTCGATGGCACCCTGTGGCGCGATGACGAGATGCGCGTGTGCGAAGTCGGCCACAGCCTTGGCAGTGAAATGGGCCACCTGGCGCAGAGCGGGCCGGGCGGCATGCTGGAAGTGCTGGAGGCGTTCCCGCGGCAGCGCAAGGTGCTGATTCACATCAACAACACCAACCCGATCCTTGATGAGGACTCGGCTGAGAGGGCGCTGCTGGTGCGGCGGGGGATCGAGGTGGCGTATGACGGCATGGATATTGTGCTGTAGCGGAGCGCCACGCACCTGTAGGAGCGAGGCTTGCCCGCGAAGAGGCCGGACCAGACACCAAAAGATTCCCGGAGAATAACAATGACCAACACTCCACTGACCCCCACCGAATTCGAAGCCGCCCTGCGCGCCAAGGGCGCCTACTACCACATCCATCACCCATTCCACGTGGCGATGTACCAGGGCCGCGCCACCCGCGAGCAGGTCCAGGGCTGGGTCGCCAACCGCTTCTACTATCAGGTCAACATCCCCCTCAAAGACGCCGCAATCCTCGCCAACTGCCCCGACCGAGAAATCCGCCGCGAATGGATTCAGCGCCTGCTGGACCATGACGGCGCGCCTGGCAGTGAAGGCGGGATCGAAGCCTGGCTGCGCCTGGGCGAAGCGGTGGGGCTGGATCGCGAGCGGATCCTTTCGCAGGAACTGGTGCTGCCCGGCGTGCGTTTCGCGGTGGATGCCTACGTCAACTTCGCCCGCCGCGCCAGTTGGCAGGAAGCCGCCAGCAGCTCCCTGACCGAACTGTTCGCACCGCAGATCCACCAGTCGCGCCTGGACAGCTGGCCGCAGCATTACCCCTGGATCGATCCGGCCGGCTACGAATATTTCCGCACCCGACTGGGCCAGGCCCGACGCGATGTCGAGCACGGCCTGGCGATCACGCTCGAGCATTATCGGACCCTGGAAGGACAGTCGCGCATGCTGGAAATCCTGCAATTCAAACTGGACATTCTCTGGAGCATGCTCGACGCCATGAGCATGGCCTATGAGCTGGAGCGCCCGCCTTATCACAGCGTCACTCGTGACAACGTCTGGCATCGGGGGATCGCCCTGTGAACCTGATCAACCGCGAACAGTCACCCTCGTTGCGCCGCGGCTTTCGCCTGCAATGGGAACCGCGCCAGGACTGCCATGTGCTGCTGTACCCCGAAGGCATGATCAAGCTCAACCCCAGCGCCGGGCAGATTCTCGAATTGCTGGACGGCCGGCGCAGCGTCGCCGCGATCATCGCCCAATTGTCGGCGAAGCATCCCGGCGTGCCGGGGATCGACGAGGATGTGCTGGCGTTCCTGGAGGTGGCCCATGCGCAGTTCTGGATCGAGTGAAACGCTGCCGGGGCCACCGCTGTGGCTGCTGGCGGAGCTGACCTATCGTTGCCCGCTGCAATGCCCGTACTGCTCCAATCCGCTGGACTTCGCCCGGCACGGCGAGGAGCTGAGCACCGCGGAGTGGATTCGCGTGTTCCGCGAAGCGCGGGAGATGGGCGCCGCGCAACTGGGTTTTTCCGGTGGCGAGCCGTTGGTGCGTCAGGATCTGGCGCAGTTGATCAAGGCCGCGCGGGACATGGGTTACTACACCAACCTGATCACTTCGGGCATTGGCCTGACCGAGCAGAAGGTGCGCGACTTCAAGGTTGCAGGGCTCGACCATATCCAGATCAGTTTCCAGGCCGCCGACGAAGCGGTGAACAATATGCTCGCCGGCTCGCGCAAGGCCTTTGCGCAGAAGCTGGCCATGGCCCGCGCAGTGAAAGCCCAGGGCTATCCAATGGTGCTGAACTTCGTCACTCACCGGCACAACATCGACAACATCGACCGGATCATCGACCTGTGCCTGGAACTGGAAGCGGATTTCGTCGAATTGGCCACCTGCCAGTTCTACGGCTGGGCCGAACTCAACCGAGTCGGCCTGCTGCCGACACGCGAGCAATTACAGCGCGCCGAGCGCATCACCAATGACTATCGCCAGCGCCTCGAGGCCCAGGGCCATCCGTGCAAACTGATTTTCGTCACCCCGGACTATTACGAGGAACGCCCCAAGACCTGCATGAACGGCTGGGCCAACCTGTTTCTCGACATCACCCCCGACGGCACTGCATTGCCCTGCCACAGCGCCCGGCAGTTGCCGGTGCAGTTTCCCAATGTGCGCGAGCACAGCATCGAGCATATCTGGAACGATTCGTTCGGCTTCAACCGTTTTCGCGGCGATGCCTGGATGAAGGAGCCGTGCCGCTCCTGCGACGAAAAGCACAAGGACCTGGGGGGCTGCCGCTGTCAGGCGTTCATGCTCACGGGGGATGCGGCCAATGCCGATCCGGTGTGCGCCAAGTCGCCGCATCACGGGGTGATTCTCAAGGCGCGGGAAGAGGCCGAAGCCCCAGGGCTCGGCATCGAACATCTGACATTGCGTAATGAGAAAGCTTCGCAGCTGATCTATCGCGGCTGAATGACCCGGCGCAGGTCCCCTGTGGGAGCGGGCTTGCTCGCGAATGCGGAGTGTCAATCACCATAGAGGTCGACTGACACGACCCCTTCGCGAGCAAGCCCGCTCCCACAGGGTTTTGTGCTGTATTCACGCTCCCGTCATTGGTCTCATTGCATTCACCACCGGATGCTTTAGTGTGGACGTTACATTTCAAAACAATAAGAACAGGCTTCCCATGAGCCAGAGTCTCAGTCAGCTGCGCAAGTTCGTCTCGCCTGAAATCATTTTCGGTGCCGGTTGCCGGCACAACGTCGGCAACTACGCCAAGACCTTCGGCGCGCGCAAGGTGCTGGTGGTCAGCGATCCGGGGGTGATTGCCGCCGGCTGGGTCGCTGACGTCGAGGCCAGCCTCCAGGCGTTGGGCATCGAATACTGCCTGTACAGCGCCGTCTCGCCCAATCCGCGGATCGAAGAGGTCATGCTCGGGGCCGACATGTACCGGGAAAATCACTGTGACGTGATTGTCGCGGTCGGCGGCGGCAGCCCGATGGATTGCGGCAAGGGCATCGGCATCGTCGTCGCCCACGGGCGCAACATCCTCGAATTCGAAGGGGTGGACACCATCCGAGTGCCCAGCCCGCCGCTGATCCTGATCCCGACCACCGCTGGCACTTCGGCCGACGTCTCGCAGTTCGTGATCATTTCCAATCAGCAGGAGCGCATGAAGTTCTCCATCGTCAGCAAGGCAGTGGTGCCGGACGTGTCGCTGATCGACCCGGAAACCACCCTGAGCATGGATCCGTTCCTCTCGGCCTGTACCGGTATCGATGCGCTGGTGCACGCCATCGAAGCCTTTGTGTCCACCGGTCACGGGCCGCTGACCGATCCCCATGCGCTGGAGGCGATGCGCCTGATCAATGGCAACCTGGTGCAGATGATCGCCAACCCCACGGACATCGCCCTGCGAGAGAAAATCATGCTCGGGAGCATGCAGGCCGGGCTGGCGTTCTCCAATGCGATCCTCGGTGCGGTGCACGCCATGTCCCACAGCCTGGGCGGCTTCCTCGACTTGCCCCACGGCCTGTGCAACGCGGTACTGGTGGAGCACGTGGTGGCCTTCAACTACAGCTCTGCGCCGGAACGCTTCAAGGTCATTGCCGAGACCTTCGGCATCGATTGCCGGGGCCTTAACCACCGGCAGATCTGCGGGCGTCTGGTGGAACACCTGATCGCGCTGAAACACGCCATCGGTTTCCACGAAACCCTCGGCTTGCACGGGGTCAGCACCTCGGACATTCCCTTCCTGTCGCAACACGCCATGGACGACCCGTGCATTCTGACCAACCCGCGCGAGTCCAGTCAGCGTGATGTCGAGGTCGTCTATGGCGAAGCCCTCTGACGAGCAACAACGTGCGGCCTTGACGGGGCTTTTGGGACTGGGCAGCCACTCGGCGCGCAAGAGCCATTACCCGGAACTGGCCGCCCGCCTGGATGAACTGGAAGCCGAGCGCAACCGCTACAAATGGCTGTTCGAAAACGCCGTCCACGGGATTTTCCAGGCCAGCCTGCAAGACGGCATGCGCGCCGCCAACCCGGCGCTGGCGCGGATGCTTGGCTATCAGGACCCACAGGCGGTGCTTTTTTCCCTGAATGACCTGGCCAGCAAACTGTTCTGCGGCGGGGCGCAGGAACTGGAGGATATCGGCGAAATCCTCCAGCGCCAGCGCAGCCTCAACGGCTACGAAACCCGTCTGCGGCGCAAGGACGGCAGCCACATCGATGTGTTGATGAACCTGTTGCTCAAGCCCGGCCAGGAAGGACTGGTGGAAGGTTTTGTCGCCGACATCACTGAGCGCAAACAGGCCCAGGAGCGCCTGCAACAGCTCAATGACGAACTGGAGCAACGGGTCACTGCGCGCACCGATGAGCTGCTCGAAGCCAACCGCAACCTGCAACAGCAGATCACCCAGCGTAAACAGATCGCCCAGGCCCTGCGCGATGCCCGGGATGCCGCCGAGGCCGCCAATCGCAGCAAGGACAAGTACCTGGCGGCAGCCAGCCATGACCTGCTGCAACCGCTGAACGCGGCGCGCTTGCTGATTTCGACCCTGCGCGAACGCAGGTTGCCGGGAGACGAGCAGGTGCTGGTGGAGCGTACGCACCAGGCTCTTGAAGGCGCGGAGGATTTGCTCACCGATCTGCTGGACATTTCCCGGCTCGATCAGTCGGCGGTCAAGCCTGACATCGCGCCCTATCGACTGGATGAGTTGCTCGGGCCGCTGGTCTCGGAGTTCCAGTCCGTGGCCCAGGCGGCGGGCTTGAACCTGCGCGCACACATGGGCGATTTCGCCATCAGCACCGACTTGCGCCTGATGACGCGGATCCTGCGCAACTTTCTCAGCAATGCCTGCCGCTATACCGACGAAGGCAGCATCCTGCTCGGCGCGCGGCGGCGCGGTGAGTCTCTGCGCCTGGAGGTATGGGATACAGGCCGCGGGATTCCGGCGGATCGACTCGATTCGATTTTCCTCGAATTCAACCAGCTGGATGTCGGGCGCGCTGCAGACCGCAAGGGCGTAGGCCTGGGGCTGGCGATTGTCGAGCGTATCGCCAAGATCCTTGGTTATCCCGTCGGCGTGCGATCGCGGCCTGGGCGCGGATCGATGTTCAGCATCGATGTGCCGCTGTCCCATGACATTCCCTTGCCGATCGGCCAGAGCGTACCGCAGCCGAGCACCGGAGACCCATTGCCGGGCCGCAGATTGCTGGTGCTGGACAATGAAGTGAGCATTCTGCAAAGCATGAGCGCGTTGCTCGGGCAGTGGGGCTGCGAAGTGGTCACGGCTACTGATGAAAGTGCGGCGCTGGCGGCGTTGGCGGGGAGGGCACCGGAGTTGATTCTGGCGGATTACCACCTTGATCACGCCGTGATCGGCTGCGACGTGGTGCGGCATTTGCGCGAGCATTTCCACCAGTCGATACCCGCGGTAATCATCACCGCAGACCGTACCGACCAGTGCCGAAGCGCCCTGCAACGACTCGACGCGCCGCTGCTGAATAAACCGGTCAAACCCGGCAAGTTGCGCGCGGTACTGAGCCAGTTGCTGGGCACCCCCTGATCACCGCAAACCTGTAGGAGCGAGCACGCTCGCGATGGAGGCACAGGCACCGCAGGGTGTCAGGCCGCCAACTTTATCGTTGGCGACCATCGCGAGCATGCTCGCTCCTACAGGGTTTACGCTATGCCAATGCAGGAGCTTCCAGGCTGCGAGCTTTGGCGTTTTACAACACCAAATGCGGCAACCACAGCGACAGTGCCGGGATATACGTCACGGCTATCAGCACCAGGAACAGCACGGCGTAAAACGGCAGCAAGGCCTTCACGGTCGTTTCGATTGACACCTTACCCACCGCAGACCCCACAAAAAGTACCGCGCCCACCGGCGGTGTAATCAGGCCGATGCCCAGGTTGACCAGCATGATCATGCCAAACTGCACCGGATCCACGCCAATGCCGAGAATCACCGGCATCAGGATCGGCGTCAGGATCAGGATCAGCGGCGCCATGTCCATCACTGTACCGAGCAACAGCAGCATGACGTTGATGCACATCAGAATCACGTAGCGGTTGTCCGACAGGGTCAGGAACAGCGTGGTGATCTTCGCCGGGATCTGCATCAGGGTCATGATGTAGCCGAAGCTGGCGGCAAAACCGATCAGGATCATCACGATCGAAATCGTCCGTACCGTGCGATGCATCAGTTTCGGCAGTTCACTCCACTTGTAGTCGCGATAGATGAACATGGTCACGAAAAACGACCAGAGCACGGCGATCGCCGCCGATTCGGTGGCGGTGAAAATGCCCGACAGAATGCCGCCGAGGATGATCACCATGGCCATCAGGCCCCACATCGCTTCGCCGCAGATCTTCAGCGCTTCGCGCATCGGAATCACTTCGCCCTTGGGGTAGTCGCGCTTCTTGGCGAAGATCAGGCACAGGACCATCAGGCACGCGCTCATCAACAGGCCCGGGACCACGCCGGCCATGAACAGCGAGGCAATCGACACCGTGCCGCCCGCCGCCAGCGAATAGAGCACCGAGTTGTGACTTGGCGGTGTCAGCAGGGCCTGCACCGAGCCGCTGACGGTCACCGCCGTGGCGAATTCCCTTGGATAGCCGCGGCGTTCCATTTCCGGGATCAGCACCGAACCGACGGACGCGGTATCAGCGACCGAGGAGCCGGAGATCGCGCCGAAGAAGGTCGAGGCCATGATGTTGACCAGCGACAGGCCTCCGCGTACGAAACCCACCAGCACCCCGGCGAACGCCACCAGGCGTCGTGACATGCCGCCTTCGGCCATGATCGCGCCGGCCAGGACGAAGAACGGAATCGCCAGCAGGGAGAATTTGTTCACGCCCCCCGCAACCTGAATCATCAGGGCCTGGAAGGGAATGTCGATCCACCAGGCACCGATCAGGGCCGAGAGCCCCAGGGCGTAGGCGACCGGCATGCCGATCAGGATCAATGCGATAAAACTGCCCAGCAGAATCAAAGCGTCCATTCAGGCAGCCCCTTCGTTTTCTTCCACGAGGTCGAAGCGCACGACCCGACGGTTGCTCTGATCGCCGAGCAGGAGTTTTTCCAGGACAAAGATCAGCGTCAGCAGGCCACCCACCGGGATCGGCATGTAAGTGATGCCGACCCGCAAGGTGGGCAGGGCGCTCATGTACTGGTTCCAGGTCGAGATGCAAAGCTTGGTGCCCCAGATCGTCATGAACAGGCAGATGGTCGCCATCAGCAATTGCGCGACGATGCTCATGGTCTTGCGCAGATGCGGCGGCAGGCGATCGGTGAGCATCGCTACAGCCATATGCGAACCTGAGCGATAGCTTGCGGCGGCGCCGATGAAGGTGAACACCATCATCAGCAGGATCGCCGTGGGCTCCGGCCAGCTGGAGCCGGTGCCAAGCACATAGCGGGCGAACACGCCCCAGGGAATGATCAGGGAAATGGTCAGGACCGACAGACCGGCGATCCAGATACAGGCCATATACAGCCTGTCGTTGACGCGCAGCGCGAGATTCTTCATCGGGTTTCACCGTAACCGGGCGCGCACGGAGGTTTGCCAACCGCCGTGGCGTCGGGCCTTTCAGGAGAGCGGTAGGGTTACTGCACGGCTTCGATGCGCTTGATCAGATCGGCATAGGGTGCGCCGTATTTCTCGCGGATCGAGGCGGTCGCTTCGTAGAAAGGTTTCTTGTCGACGGTGATGAATTCGACGCCGGCCGCCTTGAGTTTTTCCTCGCTGCTGGCGGATTTGGCGTCCCACAACGTGCGTTCCTGAGCCTGGGCGGCTTTGGCAGTTTTCTTCACCAATACCTGCTGCTCGGGAGTGAGTTTTTCCCAGGTGATTTTCGACATCACGATGGGCTCCGGCAGGATCAGGTGTCCGGTCAGGCTGTAGAACTTGGCGCTCTGAAAGTGGTTGTGTTCGAGCAGAGTCGGCGGATTGTTTTCCGCGCCGTCGATCACCCCGGTCTGCAGGGCGCTGAAGATTTCACCGGTGTCCATGGCGATGCCGTTGCCGCCCATGGCGTTGATGGTGTCGATGAACATCGGGTTGCCTTGCACACGGATCTTCATCCCCTTGAGGTCTTCGAGGCTGCGCACCGGCTTTTTGGTGTAGATGTTGCGGGTGCCGCCGTCCATCCAGGCCAGGGCCACCAGGTTGAATTCGGAGTTGGTGATCTTGTCGAGGATCTCGTCGCCGACTTCGCCGTCGATGACTTTGCGCATGTGTGCCTGGTCGCGGAACACGAAGGGCATGTTGAACACGTTCACGTCGGGCACCACCGGCCCGACGATGCCGAGGCTGACCCGGGCCATCTGGATGGCGCCGACCTGAGCCTGTTCGATCACCTCCTTCTCCGAGCCGAGCACGCCGCCGGCGAACATCTTGAAGGTCAGTTTGCCGTCGCTTTCCGCCACCAGCGTCTTGCCCAGCTGTTCCTCGGCCACCACTGTCGGATAACCGGCGGGGTGGATGTCGGCGAATTTGATTTCCAGTGCCTGGGCGGCGTTGCCGAGGATGAAGGTGAGCGGGAGCGAAGCGAGGAGCAAGGTGCGTTTGAAGTCCATGGGGCATTTCTCCAGTCTTGTTATTTTTGTATTCAAAAGCGCAGCGGTGCAGCGGGAGCGGTCGTTAAAACAGATCGTTGAACAGAGGTTCGGGCAAGCCCTTCACGCCGGGATCGAGGGCGAACACGCCGCCGGCAATGGAATGTGGATCAAGGTCATTGCCGGGGCGGATCGAGGTCACGAACAGCGTGTCCAGTCGACTGCCGCCGAAGGCGCACATGGTCGGTTTTTTCACCGGGACGGCGAGGGAACGGTCCAGTCGTCCATCGGGGGTGAAACGGTGAATCAGCCCGGCGTCGTTGGCGCAGATCCAATAGCAGCCCTCGGCATCCACCGCGGCACCGTCGGGACGGCCGCAAAACTTGCGCATGTCGACGAACACCCGGCGATTGCTCGGCGTACCGCTGTCGATGTCGTAGTCGAACGCCCAGATCTGCTGGATCTGCGGGTGCGAGTCGGACAGGTACATCGTGCGTCCGTCCGGGCTGAAGGCCAGGCCGTTGGGCACGATGAAGCCACTCAGGCGCGGTGTCAGCGGTCCCTCTTGGCCGGCGCTATAGCGGAACAGCGCGCCATCGTCGGCATTGGCGCCCATGTCCAGCACCATGCTGCCGGCCCAGAAACGCCCTTGGCGATCGCAGCGACCATCGTTGAGGCGCATGTCGGGGCGAATGTGGTCGACCGCGGCCAAAGGTTCGCTGTCGAGGCTGCCATCGTTATGGGCATGCAAATGGAAGAAGCCGCTTTCCATGCCGGCGACCCAGCCACCGTCAGGATGACGGGCGATGCAGGCGAGCATTTCCGGCGTTCTCCAGCTCTCGACATGTCCGCGCTCGGCGCTCCAGCGCTGCAAGCCTCCGGCGGGAATATCGACCCAGTACAGGGCGTTTTCCTCGGCGACCCAGACCGGGCTTTCACCGACTGCGTTGCGGGCATCGACAATCAATTCGGCTTGCATGGCGATTCATTCCCTTGGCGTTGTGATGAAGATCCAGTGACGGCTTGACTCAATCTCCGAAGGGGCCGGCTGCGCAGAAGGCACCGCCCTGGTAGATCCGCGCCGGATCATCGGCAGCTGGCAGTGGCTGGGCTTCGACTTTTTCGCGAAACACTTCGGAGGTGTCTTTGGGGGCAAAGCCCAGGCGGGAGGCGAGATGGTTGTCCCACCAGACGTCCTTGTTGTCAGACATCCCGTAAACCACTGTGTGGCCAACGTCGGGGGTGTACAACGCGCGTTCGAGCAATTGGGTGAGATCGCTGAAGCTCAGCCAGGTGCTCATCATCCGGCGGTTCTGCGGCTCCGGGAACGAGGAGCCGATGCGTACGCTGACGGTTTCGATGCCGTAGCGGTCGAAGTAAAACGTCGCCATGTCCTCGCCGTAAGACTTGGACAGGCCGTAGTAGCTGTCCGGGCGTCGAGGGGAGTGGGCGTCGATCACTTCATCCTGCTTGTAGAAGCCGATGACGTGGTTGGAGCTCGCGAAGATGATGCGTTTGACCCCATGCCGGCGGGCCGCTTCGTAGATGTGGAACACCCCGCAGATGTTGGCACCGAGGATTTCTTCGAAGGCATGTTCGGTGGAGACGCCGCCAAAGTGCAGGATCGCGTCCACGCCTTCGACCAGTTGGTGCACGGCCTGCTTGTCGGAAAGGTCGCAGACCACGACTTCTTCACGGTCATCGATGGCTGGCGCCATGGGGGCGATGTCCGAGAGGCGAATGACATTGGCATGGGGGCGCAGGCTGTCGCGCAAGACTGTGCCCAGCCCGCCGGCGGCGCCGGTCAGAAGCAGGCGATTGAACGGAGCGCGTGTCGATGCAGTGGTCGTCATGGAAATCCCTTTACACGTTCTTATTATTGGTCGTTGTAGGTTGTCGTATGACTGTGCGGGAGTATTGGTGGGGTTTTCGCGTCTTGTCAACGCGACGTTTTGGGAAATTGACGAGAGGGCGTACGGATACTGGCCCGTGCAGAGGCTATCGAATGCACCGTGGCTGCGATCTTCTGGGCGTACGATGTGTTGCGTCTGTATCAGACCCCTGTAGGAGCGAGCATGCTCGCGATGGAGGCACAGACACCGCGGGGTGTCAGGCAGCCAACGTTTTCGTTGACGACCATCGCGAGCGTGCTCGCTCCTACAGGGATTGCGTCAGCCTGAAATCATCGGGGGCAGGGTGCCCAGCAACGAGACTGCCGCGACCGCGCCCATCCCCAGCAACCACTCCAGCAGCACACTGCGGCGCAACGTCGGAAGGTGTTGTTCGCAGTCGTTGATGCGCAACCGGTTGAACAGCGCCAACCCGAGCATCGCACCCACCAGCGAAACCTTGATCAACAGGATCAAGGCAAAGCCGGTAAACAGGGGCGTGGGCCAGAACGCTCCGGTCAGGGCGCGAACGTTGATCAAGCCGGTGATCAGCAAGCCGGCCACCAGGCCATAGCCGACGCCACTGAACTTGCGTAACAACGTCTCGATGGAATGCCCGTCAGGTCGACGCAGGATCAGAAGCAGCAGCATCAGCCCGCCGAGCCACACGCTGACGCAGGTCAGGTGAAGCAGTTGATTGAACATCAACCATCGGCCTTCGACGCCATCGAACATGGCGCCATGACCGATCGGAGCGAGGGTCGCCAGCAGCAGACCGCCGAGGATCAGTTGCAGGGTTCGGTTAGCCCGTAGCGGTGACAGCAGCAACAGAAGCAGCAGGGCGTTGATCAGCAAGTGCCAGCGCCACACCTGGCCGAAGAATGTGCGCTCGAGCACCAGGTGCAGCGTCGATGGGTCAGACGCCGCACTCCAGTTTCCGGCCATGCTGGCGGTGACCAGCAGCAACCAGCCCACGCCGCTGATCAGCGCCACCGCCACCAGCCAGCGACAGACAAAGGCCAACGATTGATCGAGCGCAGTGTCGCGCCCCAGCAGCAGCGGTTTGAACACCCAGGCCCCGAACAGCATCAGCACCATGGTGAAATGCAGGAAGCGGCACAGCACCATCGCATCGGTCATGTATTACTGGCCCACCTTGAAGGCATAGGCGCCTTCGCTCTTGTGGGTGTCGACCGACACAACATGCCATTCGACCTTGTAATCGCCCGCGGTGAACGGCACCGCCGGGGTGACGATCAGGGTCTTCTTGTCACTCTGAGTGGTCAGGCTTTTCACCAGGACATCGGCGCCGTCCTTGGTAATCGTCACTTTGGAAAAGTCGGCTTCAACGCCTTCGGAAAACGTCAGGCTCAGTTCCGCCGGCGGGCTGACGGTGCTGTCGGCGGCGGGCGTCTGGCTCTTCAAATGAGCATGGGCCCACACCGAGGACGCGGCAAAAAGTGAGCCGAGCAGCGCGGTGGTGATCAGGGTTTTCTTAAACATGTTCAATCCCTCGATGGCAGGTTCGATGTGGGCGCAAGTCTAGTCGGGGCGTACCGGTTTCAGGAAGTTTGCCGTTCCCCTGTCGCCGCGTGTCAGAGCGGATGCTAGTCTTGTTTAACGCTGTTGTCAGGGAGCCCACATGGGCAATCACAAGATCGAGATTCGTCGCAGTAACGTCGAGAAAATTCTCCTCGCCGCCGAAAAGGTCTTCGCCGAAAAAGGCTTCGGCAGCACCGCCATGGCCGACATCGCCGCCGAGGTCCAACTGCCGCGTTCCAACCTGCATTACTACTTCAGCACCAAGACCGAGTTGTACAGCGCCGTGCTGTTCGACCTGCTGGAAGTGTGGAAGCAGGATGCGCTGTGCTTCGAGATGTTCGACGACCCCCGCGTGGTCCTCAGCAGCTACATCCGCGCCAAGATGCACCACTCCCGCACCCGTCCCTACGGCTCTAAAGTCTGGGCCAACGAAATCATCCACGGCGCCCCGACCCTGGGCGAAGCCCTGGACGCCAGCCTCTATGACTGGGCCAAGATGAAGGAAGCGAAGATCCGCCAGTGGGTCGACGATAAACGCATCCTGCCGGTGGAGCCCTCAAGCCTGCTCCACATGATCTGGGCCTCGACCCAGCATTACGCGGATTTCGATCATCAGGTGAACATTCTCAACGAGCATCAGGCGCTGTCGGACATGCAGTTCGAGCGGGCGGTGCAGACGGTGACGCAGGTGATCTTGCGGGGGATTGGGTTGGAGCCTTGAGGTTGTCGCTGTTGCGGACGGCCTATTCGCGGGCAAGCCTCGCTCCTACAGGGTTATCCGGCAAACGACCGCAAAACCTGTAGGAGCGAGGCTTGTCCGCGAAGGCGTCGGTTCAGACGCCGCAAATTTCAAACGGCAACGTGATAGGGATTCCTCGGATCATGGTTCCAGTCCAGGAACGGTTTGCCGGTGTCCACCGGGACCATCTCGATGCAGTCCTGTACGGGGCAGGTAATCTGGCACAGGTTGCAGCCCACGCATTCTTCGTCGATCACCTGATAGCTGTGGGTGCCGTCGGGTTTCTTCAGGCTGGCCACGGCCTGGTGCGAGGTGTCTTCGCAGGCGATGTGGCAGCGGCCGCAGCCGATGCAGGCCTCCTGGTCGATCTTCGCAATGACCTGATAGTTGATGTCCAGGTACTTCCAGTCCGTGGTGTTGCCCACGGCGCGTCCGGAGAACTCGGCGATGCTGGCGTAGCCCTGACTGTCCATCCAGCGCGACAGGCCGTCCTTCATCTCTTCGACGATGCGAAAGCCATGCAGCATGGCCGCCGTGCACACCTGCACCGACCCGCAGCCCAACGCCATGAACTCCGCGGCATCGCGCCAGTTGCTGATGCCACCGATACCGCTGATCGGCAGGCCGGCAGTCTGCGGATCGCGGGCGATTTCGGCGACCATGTTCAGGGCGATCGGCTTGACCGCTGAACCACAGTAACCACCGTGAGTACTTTTGCTGCCGACGATCGGGTTGGCCACCATGCGTTCCAGGTCGACGCTGGTGATCGAGTTGATGGTGTTGATCAGCGACACTGCATCCGCGCCACCGCAATGGGCCGCGCGGGCGGCGACGCGGATGTCGGTGATGTTCGGCGTCAGCTTGACGATTACCGGCAGCGAGCAATAGGTCTTGCACCAGCGCGTGACCTGCTCGACGTACTCCGGCACCTGGCCGACCGCCGCGCCCATGCCGCGCTCCGGCATGCCGTGGGGGCAGCCGAAATTCAGTTCGATGCCGTCGGCGCCGGTGGCTTCCACCAGCGGCAGGATGTGTTTCCAGGATTCTTCGACGCAGGGCACCATCAGCGACACGATCAGCGCGCGGTCCGGCCAGTCCTTCTTGACCTGGGTGATTTCCCGCAGGTTGATCTCCAGCGAACGGTCGGTGATCAGTTCGATGTTGTTGAAGCCCAGCACCTCGCGGTTGGCGCCGTAGTGCGCCGAATAGCGTGACGAGACGTTGACCGCCGCCGGGTCCTCACCCAGGGTTTTCCAGACCACGCCACCCCAGCCGGCCTCGAAGGCGCGGACCACGTTGTAGGCCTTGTCGGTGGGCGGCGCGGAGGCCAGCCAGAACGGATTAGGGCTTTTGATGCCGGCGAAGACAATCGACAGATCGGCCATTTACGCAGCCTCCACGTTGAGCATCAGTTGAGCATGAATGGCCTCGGCGGCCCGTTTGCCGTGCTGCACAGCCTGCACGGTGAGGTCCTGATCGAGGCTGGTGCAATCGCCGCCGGCATACACGCCGGGAATGCTGGTGCGCAGGTTCTCGTCCACCAGCAGCCGATCGCCCTGGCGCTTGAGTTGGCCGGCCAACGGGTCGGCGAGGGCGCTGTCGTCGAAGCTCTGACCGATGGCCTTGAAGATCGCGTCGGCCGCCAGTTCGAAGGTTTCGCCGGTGGTCTGCAGGCGGCCCTCCACCAGGTGGGTACGGGCAAAGCGCATGCCGCGCACCTGGCCCTGGTCATCGAGCAACACTTCTTCCGGTTGCGCCCAGGTCAGCAGACGCACCTGATTGGCCTTGGCGATCTCCTGTTCGTGGTGAGTGGCGCCCATGTCCTCGACGCCACGCCGATACACAAGGTTGACATCGTGGGCACCGAGGCGAGCCATTTGCACCGCCATGTCGATGGCGGTGTTGCCGGCGCCGAGGACGATGGCGTGGTCGGCCAGCGGCAGTTGGGTCAGGTCATCGGCCTGGCGCAATTCGCGGATGTAGTCGGTGGCGGCGAGCAGGCCGGGGGCCTCTTCGTTGGCCAGACCCAGTTGTTTGCTGGCGTTCAGGCCAAGGCCGAGGAACACCGCGTCGTATTGCTGATGCAGTTCGCTGAGGCTCAGGTTGTCGCCAAGTTTCTGCCCATGGCGGATTTCGATGCCGCCGATCTCCAGCAGGAAATCCAGTTCCTTCTGTGCGTAGTCGTCCACCAGCTTGTACTTGGCGATGCCGTATTCATTCAGGCCGCCGGCCTTTTCCCGTGCTTCGAAAATCACCACGTCGTGGCCGTGCATGGCGCTGCGATGAGCACAGGACAATCCCGCGGGACCTGCGCCGACCACGGCGATGCGTTTGCCGGTGGCGGCGGCGCGAGGGAAGGGATGCTGGCTGAAATGCGCGTTGTCCACGGCATAACGCTGCAGCAGACCGATCAGCACCGGCGCGCACTCATGGGCGTTATTGCGCACACAGGCTTGCTGGCAGAGGATCTCGGTGGGGCAGACCCGCGCACAGCTGCCGCCAAGGATGTTGGCCGACAGGATTTTTTGCGCGGCACCCTGGACGTTTTCCTGGTGGATGTTGCGGATGAAAGAGGGAATGTCGATCTCGCTGGGGCAGGCGTTGACGCAGGGCGCGTCGTAGCAATACAGGCAGCGCGAGGCTTCCAGGTGGGCTTGTCGGTCGTTGAGCGGCGGCGCCAGGTCGGTGAAGTGACCGGCGAGGACGGCCGCGTTCTCGTACGGGTGCGGGAGATGGGTCAGGGTCTTGATCACGGTTTTGGCCTCACGGTGATAGAGGTGCTGCCTCTGTTGGGCATTTTTGTTGCCTGTACCGGCCTCATCGCGAGCAGG